>NZ_LVCT01000417.1:0-12200 GCF_001647205.1 Rhodococcus sp. EPR-134 | reverse complement strand
GTCGCGGCCAGTACTCGTTGTGCCTGCGGGCCGTACGTCCGGTCCGTGCTACCGGCGACGATGGTTCCGGCGGTGTCGGGCAATCGTGTGCGCGCGAGGACGTCGAGGGGGTTCACCGCGGCGAAGGCGACGGGGTCACCGCCGAAGAACTGGTCCACCGTCTGTCGACGGGTTCCCACTGTCGGTTCGTCCTGCCCGGAAATATCGAGGAACGTGGGATACACGGCCGGGGCGTTGACGGCGAGCTGCAGTGCGCACGTTCCTCCGGCCGACATACCGCCCACAGCCCAGTGGCGAGGGTCGGGATCGATCTGGAGTGTGGAGCGGATCCAGGCGGGGACGTCCACGGACAGGTAGGTGAAGGCGTGACCGGCAGGAGAGTCCACGCAGAGGGTCTGAGCGAGCCTGCTGCCGAGTGGATCGGCCACCACGACGACGGGGGCGAGACCGGCGTTCGCGGCGGCGTAGGAGTCCAGTACGGCATCCAATCTGCCGCCGTCGAACCAGTCTCGCGGTGTTCCCGGTTGCCCGGGGACCAGGACCAGCACCGGTAGCTGCGCGCGCGGAACACTGAGATACGCCGGTGGCAGGTAGATCCACGCTTCCCGAGCTCGGAATCCCGACATCAGCCCCGGGATGCTCGCCGTGGACACGATCCCTGTGCTGGGCATCGACGTCGGCGGTGACCAATTGCGGCTCAGTGGCACTCCGGGTTGCGCGTTCGTCAGCGTCGGTGTCGTTCCTGGTACCCGGGAGAAATCCACTTGCGAGGCCAGGTTCAGCCCGAGGGCGGTCCGCACGGTCGGGTATGCACCGAAGTGGTTGTTCACCTGTGCAGCGCCGCTGATCACCACACAGGCCACAGCAACCAGTGACAGCACCTTCATCCGCACCCGCGCTGGACGCAGCAACGCCATCGCCAACGCCGCTGCACCGAGCCCGGTCCAGAGCACCGCAACCACCGGAAGAGGATCGGGGAACGGTCGCCAGAGAACGTCGACCGACACCATCAGGATCGCTGACACTCCCGCCCCGATGAGCAACGCTGCCGGTAATCGGCGACACCACCAGCGGCGCCCCCGGCCGAGCGCGAGCACCAGCAATGCCACCACTCCGAGCCCGAGCAGGGCGGCGCGCACCGGGCCGTAGAGGACAGGTATGTCGATCATCGACATGACGTCCTTTCACAGGTGACTCCGAGGCCGCCTTGTCCGGTCCCATGCTGTCCCAGCACCGGCCTGCCCGCACGGAGAACGCCCGTATAGGGGGTTGGGTAAGAGGATCGGCGCAAGGAACGTGCGGCCCTCACGCAGGGTCGGGCAGGAGCTCGCCGTTGGCTTTCTGCGGTTCCCCGGTCCGTCGGTGGGTCGGGGCGGGGAGAGTATCGACAGGGCCGTTGCGGACACGGATCGCCTCGGCGACGACGAAGCCGACGAGCACGGTCAGCACTACAGCGGAGGTCCATTGAGTTCCCCATCCCAATCCGCCGTGGTCGGTGGGCTTGCTCAGGAAGTCGCCGCCGGTAGCGCCGAGGGGGCGGGTGAGAACGAACGCGATCCAGAACAGGGCGATGCCATTGACGGAGGTCAGGTAATGGGCTGCGAGTAGCGCGATCATGACCGCGAGCAGGATCAGTGCGCTGGTGCGGAACCCCAATCCGAGACTGTCGGCGAGGAAGTCGCCACTCGAGGTACCGAGGCT
This sequence comes from Rhodococcus sp. EPR-134, assembly GCF_001647205.1. NCBI lineage: Bacteria > Bacillati > Actinomycetota > Actinomycetes > Mycobacteriales > Nocardiaceae > Rhodococcus > Rhodococcus sp. EPR-134. The sequence goes on along the minus strand of NZ_LVCT01000417.1, from coordinate 10,499 downwards.
GTTGGAGAACAAGATCGCGATCCAGTACAGAGTTTCGCCGCGTGCGGTGGCGATGTTCTCCACGTCGAGGGTCTGTCCGCTGCGCCACCACAGTAGGAACACCACCACCAGACCTGTGGTGAGCAGGACCGCTCCGCCGGTGTAGCCCAGTCCGCCTGTGCGGTTGAGAAGATCCGACAACGTCGTGCCCGCGGTGCTGGTCAACGCGATGACCGTCCAGAACAGGGCCGGGTGGTAGCGCCGGGCTCGTAGCTGGAAGATCACCGCGATCAGGAACAGTGCCGCGAAGACGACGGTAGCGACGAGGTACCCCACGTGCAGGGTCTGAGCGAGCAGATCCCCGCCGGTCTCGCCGAGGGTGGTGGCGAGTATTTTCACCACCCAGAACGATGCCGTGATGTGGGGAAGTTTGCGCGCGACCCGCAGCGCGGATCGGCCTGTCGTGGGCGGGTCGTCCGAAGCGGTCATCGAGAGTCCTTGTCCAGTCGCAGAAAATGCCCACCCGTGCGGGCCACCGCCGGCGCGGCAGATCAGAGACTGACATCTGCTTGTTGAAGAACCGCTGAGAACGCGCGCTCAGCGGTTCAGCGGAAGGCGGATCTCGAACCGGGCACCGCCGGCCGGCGACTGCGACACCGCCACCGTCCCTCCGTGCGCGGCGACAGTGCCTGCGACGATGGACAGTCCCAGCCCTGTGCCGCCTTCATCACGTGTTCGTGAGGAGTCCAGGCGCACGAAACGGTCGAACACTTTCGCGCGCTCGGACTGCGGTATCCCCGGCCCGTCGTCGTCGATCCGGATGATGGCGTGTCCTGCCGATTCGGCGCAGGACACAATGATGCGGGTCCGGGCGTGGCGGACGGCGTTGTCGGCGAGGTTGCGCACCACCCTGCCCAGCGCGCTGGGGTCACCGGTCACCCGAACGGGCACGATCGACGACTCCACCAGTACCTCGGACACGGCCTCGATACGTTTGCCCTCCTCGTACAGCAGGTCGTCGAGATCGACATCGACCGCCGCGACGGGCAGACCGGTCTCGTCCGACCGTGCCAGAAGCAGCAGATCCTCGATCAGTCGACGCATTCGGCGCGCTTCCGGAAGCAAGGACTCGTCGATCATCGCCTCATCGAGAAGGTCGGGCCGCGACGATGCGAGTTCGAGAGCTGCGGTGATCGTGGACAACGGACTTCGTAGTTCGTGGGATGCGTCGCTGACGAAGCGTTGCTGCGCTCGTTGTCCGACCTGCAAGCGTTCGAGCATCGCGTTCATCGTCTGTGCCAGGCGGGCGATCTCGTCGCGGGTTTCGGGTACGGGAATACGTTCGTCGAGTTGGCGACTGGAAATCGACGCCACCCTGGACCTGATCCGTTCGACCGGGCTCAATGCCGCACCGACGAGGCGGTACGTCGCGAACGCGACCAGGGCGATCACGATGGGACCGACGACGGTGAGCAGGATCGCCACTGTGGACACGACGTTTTCCACCGGTTCACGGTCGGCCCCGACCACCACCGTCACCGGCCCGGAGGGCGATGTGGCTCCCTGTGCGGTAACCCAGAAGTCGCCGTCCTCACCGTAGGACACTCGGCCCAGATCACGGGTCGCGGCCGGGGCAACCTGCTCGGTCGTGACAGGCGCAGCGCCATCCCCTCGGGACTGCGCTCGTACCGTCCCCGATCCGTCGATGACCTGAATGATGCCGATCTGCCCGTCCGTGGCCAGTAACGAGTCGTCGATCTGCGCTGCGGTGTCGGATTCGAGCTGTTCGGCGACCTGCAGGCCGCGGGCAGCGGCAGCAGATCGAGCGGAGTTCTCGAGCGAGTTGTACAGGACCCCGAGGAGCGCACCGCCGGCGATGACGAGGCAGACGGCGACAACCACTGTCGATGCCACCGCCGAGCGCACGCGGACGGTCCACGAACGTGGTCGCAACAGATCGAGGGTCGAGTGCATCAGGTCAGTGTCCCGTGTCCCCTCGTGAGAAGCATCTGCTCTTCAGCGTCTCTTCAGGAACGATCTGCCAGAGTCCACGACCATGACCACGACCACCGCGCGCATGTTGGCGAGCAAAGTCCCCGAAGTGACGCTCTTGTTCTGGGTCATCAAGATCCTCGGTACCACCGTCGGAGAGACGGCCGCCGATGCACTCAACGTCGATCTCGGGTTCGGCTTGACCGGAACCACCGTCGTCGTCGGTGTAGTGCTGGCCGCGGCCCTGATCTACCAGTTCACGCTGCGCCGGTACGTGCCGTGGGTCTACTGGCTGGTGGTCATCCTGATCAGCATCGCCGGCACGTTGATCACCGACAATCTCACCGACAACTTCGGTGTGCCCCTGGCCATCAGCACCGGGTTCTTCGCTGCCGGCCTGATCCTGACGTTTGCAGCGTGGTACATCAGCGAGGGAACACTGTCGATCCACAGCATCAGAACCCGGCGCCGTGAAGGGTTCTACTGGCTGGCGATCCTGTTCACCTTCGCGTTGGGCACCGCCGCGGGCGATCTGGTCGCCGAGCAGCTCGCACTGGGATACCTGACATCGGCATCTGTGTTCGCGGCGATCATCGCGGTGGTCACCGCCGCGCACTACGGGCTACGACTCAATGCCGTCCTCGCGTTCTGGATCGCCTACATTGTCACTCGCCCCCTCGGCGCGTCGATCGGCGACTATCTCACGCAAGACAAGAACCTGGGCGGCCTCGGACTGGGACCGACCGTCGTCACCGCGGTGTTCGGCGTCGCCATCGTCGGATCGGTGGCGTATCTGAGCATCTCCCGCGCCGATGTCCTCGACACCACCACCGTCAGCTCCGGGACCTCCGACGCAGCGCACAGCGCATGACACCGCCCGTCGAACATCACCCGAACACCGGCCGGGCGCGGCGCACCACGCCGTGCTCACGTACCCCGCGAGTACCGCGCGGTGCGTGCCTGTCCATTCACCGATAGTCCTGGCGCGCCCCACCGCACCGACGGCCCGCTGTGTACGACCGTGGGCCTAATCGACCGATACCAGACACAGGCAGCGGTCGCTCCCGACCCACCGGGCCGATCTCGAGACGAGGATCGATGACCGACACGGCAGACACCGAACAAGCACGCGTGTTCATCACCATGTTGCACGCCGAGATCGCCGTGATCTCGGCGCGAATCGAAGGAGCCGAGAAGATCGCCCGGACGGCCTGGGAGGTCGGCCGAACATCCTCTCGCCGTTGGTATGCCGACGATGCACGTATCCAACGCACGATTCTCTACGAGCTACATCGTCAACTCGATTCCCTGCACACTCGCTTCCCGGGTGTACGAGTGCCGGAGGCACCGAGGTCACCGTCGACGCCGGAGAGTGCCGGAGGCACCTCACCCCTGACCTCGTCGAGGCCTGCGCCCACTCACCGTGAACGAACACCGTGATCAGGGCCGCAACCGAGAAGTGCAGGACCGTCGACCGATTCGACGAACTACCCCAACTCATCGGAGCCCCTGTAGCTCGCTGGTCGACAGCAGCTCCAGCTGTGTCCGACGATGTGCAGCGGCACTGCGCTGCGCCGCGCGATGTCGACCTCACTCTCAGGTGTCCACAGGGATCCTTCAGGAGCAGTCGAGCATATTCGGGGTTGTACCGCACGCAATCAGATGTGCATCCGACAACCGAAGGAACCCTCGTGAACATCAAGAACAGGATCGTTGCGGTCGCCGCCGTCGTGCTGGCCGGAGCATCCATCGGCGGTGGCATCGCAGCCGCACAGACCCTCGAACAGCCCACAGCCTCGAACAGCAGCGTCGTCGACACTCCCGAAGCGGGCGACACACCGGACGCACCGGGCGCAGCAGATGTGCCCGAGGCCGGCGACACACCCGACGCACCGGGCGCCGCAGACGTACCCGAGGCCGGCGACACACCCGATGCACCCGGTTCCGTCGACAAGCAGGAAACGGGCGACACACCCGATGCACCGGGCTCGGTGGACCTACCCGAGGCCGGTGATATCGTCGACGCCCCCGGACAGTAAGTTCCTCGCTTCACCCCGCAGCGCCCGCAGGCCCGTTGGCCTCCGGGCGCTGCCCCTATTTCATCCCAACCCTGTTGCTTCCGAACGCTTTTCAGTGTTCCTTCAGTCTCGTCCGCGCATGATCGAGATGTACCGGATCACTTCTGGCAGGAGATACCACTCATGCTCGCACCGACTCGCCCGACACCGCCGGACCACAGCGACGACCGACAGATTTCGCGCCGCGAGGTGAAGATCTGGAAGCTTCTCGCGGCGGCAGCACTCGTCGTGCTCACCCTTGCCTCGGTGTCCTACGCGCGAGCGCTGCTGACCCCGGGATATGCGACCTGGAACGACAAGACATCATCATGGATCCGCGACCATGGGGGTGGCCCCGTCCTCAACGCCTACGAGAACTGGCGCTACGCGAGCCCACCGTCGGACACCCCACCCGATCTGTCCGGATTCACCTCGGCCACAGCCATTGCCGGCGGCACCCCGACATCGTTCGCCACTCTCCCCGTTCTCCCCACTGTCACCGGATCGCCGGCTCCGACATGGACACCCGGCCGCACGGGAGCCGATGGAACTCCGGTCGCCTACATTTCGCACTACCAGCCGGACCCGGCCCATCGCAGCGCAGTGGCCGGAGTAGCGATCGTCTCCGGTTCCGCGACGGTCGCCCACCTCGTCGACGGCACGAGCCAACCCCGCACCGACGGCAATGCCGCTGCATCGGTACCTGGTTCCGAGGTACCGAATCTGGTGGCTGCGTTCAATTCCGGGTGGAAGATGAAAGATCTTGCCGGCGGATATTTCTCGAACGGTGTGGCGCGGCAGGACCTGCAGAACGGCCAGGCCTCGGCGGTGGTCGACGACTCCGGGCACCTGAGTGTCATCGACTGGAGCAGCGGCGCGGCAGTGGACCCGCACATCGTGGCGGTGCGGCAGAATTTACCGCTGATCGTCGACCACGGCTCGATCGCCGCGGGCGTGCACTCGAACGCCGACAGCCGCTGGGGCAGCGCGAAGAATCAACTGCAGTACACCGAACGATCGGCATTGGGGACCACCGCGAACGGCGACCTCGTCTATGTAGCGGCGTCGAGAGTCGACCTCTCCACCCTGGCGCAGGCACTCGTCGATGCCGGGGCGGTGACCGGGATGGAGCTCGACATTCACACAGGGCTGACCGAGTTCAACTCCTGGACAGTCGATCACACCGGGACGTTGACACCGACGACGATCTTGCCGGGAGTCCAGAACAGACCCGACCGCTACCTGGCCCCGGATCAACGCGACTTCTTCTATCTCACTCTCACGACGCCGACGCCGAATCAGCAGTGGGCCGCAGCGGACACCGCGTCGACGCCGCCGAGCGTGGTCGACGCCGCGGGCATCTAGGGCGCACCCCAGCGGCCGACACGGCTCCTGTCGACCGAAAGAAGCCACCGGCCAACAGGTGCGGAGTACACGAACGGCGAGGGTGTCGGTGCCGCAGAACGAGGATGCTCAGTCGGCCGCCGCGACGGTGAGGCGGTATCCGACCCCGCGGATGGTCTCGATGCTCTTGAGCCCGAACGGTTGATCGACCTTCTTGCGGAGATAGCCGATATAGACCTCGACGATGTTCTCGTCCCCGTCGTAGTTGACATCCCACACCGACCGCACGATCTCGGACTTGGTCACCACGGTGCCGCTACGCCGCATCAAGAACTCGAGCACACTGTATTCGCGCGGGGTCAGCGCAAGTTCTGCACCGCCTCGACTGACGCGGTGGCGCGCGGGATCGAGTTCCAGATCGCCGGCAGTGAGCACCGCGGGGCGCTCGGGAGCTCCCCTTCGCATCAGGGCGCGCAGGCGAGCAACCAGCACCACGAAAGAGAACGGCTTGACCAGATAGTCGTCTGCGCCGAGATCGAACGCATCGGCCAGATCGTATTCGCCGTCCTTCGCCGAGAGCATCAGGATCGGTGTCCACACCCCCTGCGCCCGAAGATCTCGCACGATGTCGTAACCGTGTTTGCCCGGCAGCATGATGTCGAGAACGAGCGCATCGAACTCCCCCGTCGCTGCACTGTGGAATCCGTTGTCACCATCGTGTTCGACCTCGACAGTGAACCCATCGGCCACCAGACCGCGACGCAGCATCTCCGCCAGGCGCACTTCGTCCTCGACCACCAGTACCCGCATCGACAACTCCGTCCGTATAAGTCTGGCAAGTACAACAGACCCATGCCGAGATACCAGACTCGCTCTCAGCGGTTCTTCAGCAGCTCCCCAGCACACTGATCCCCGTGCTCCTTTCCTCATCGATCTCCGCCGTACACGCCACGGCCACCGAAGTGTTCACCGAAGCCGCAACCGCCGACGTCGAGATCGCGGGGCTGGTGATCGCAGTCGGCCTCATCGCAGCCGGGCTCATGCTCCGCATGCGCCGCGACAGGGCCGGCGCGACGGTCTTCGGCGCACTCGGTTACGCCTTCGCCGTTCTGGTGCTCGCCGTCGCAGTACACAGCAACGGCTGGCTGACCGGTGCCGATACCGCAGTCGCTCGATGGTTCGTCGATCATCGCAGTGCGACACTCGACCAACTCGCCGTCGCCGTCACCACGGTCGGTGGCCCCGCGGAGACCGCCGCACTGGGCCTGATCGTCGCAGTGGTTCTGGTGTGGAGGACGAAACGGTACGGCCCGGCACTGGTGCTGCTGGTGACCGTCGCCTCGGCTTCGATCGCGTGCACGCTGTTGAAGCTGATCGTCGGCCGTGAGCGGCCACCCCAGTCGATCCAGATGATGCTCGAAACCGATCCGTCGTTCCCGTCGGGGCACGTCACCGGCACCGCTTCCCTACTGTTGATGCTCGCGCTCATCGCCGGTGCGCGGCGATCGAGACCAGTACGAGCATTGCTGCTCGTCATTGCCGTCACGCTGACCGTTGCCGTGGCGTGCACGCGGATGTACCTGGGCGTCCACTGGCTCACCGATGTCGGTGCCGGCGCGCTCCTCGCGGCGGGTGCGGTCACCCTCGGCTCCTATGCGCTGCATCGTCTCGACTCCGCCGGCGATGGCACAGAGTCGACGCCACCTCGACTACTCATGAACAGGATCTCGCTATGACATCGGGACTGACCGGCGGTGTTCTCGACCCGAGCACCCTCGTCGCGACATTCGGATTGATCGGTCTGCTCGTGGCGTTGTTCGTCGAGACCGGTCTGCTGATCGGGTTCTTCCTCCCCGGCGACTCACTGCTGTTCACCGCAGGAGTGCTTGTCGCGCAGGTCGATCCGTTCGTTCCCCTGTGGGTGATCCTGGTGTCCGCACCGATCGCAGCCGCGCTCGGTGACCAATGCGGATACATGATCGGCCGTGCCGCCGGGCCCGCCGTCTTCGACCGACCCGGCGCCAAACGGCTCGGCCCTGCGCAACTCGCGCGCGCGCAATCGTTCTTCGACACCTATGGTGCCCGTACGATCGTTCTCGCCAGATTCGTTCCCGTCGTCCGGACACTCGCACCCGTCATGGCCGGTGCGTCGGGGATGAAATATCGAACCTTCCTCGTCTACAACATCATCGGAGCCCTCGCCTGGGGTGCCGGTGTACCGATGCTCGGCTACCTACTCGGCGGAATCCCGTTCGTGCGCAACCACATCGAGATCATCCTCATCGCGGTAGTCGTACTCTCGATACTCCCCCTCGCCATCAACTACCTGCGCTCTCGTTTCCGAGGACACGCACCGGTCAACCGGCCCGACCCGGACACGAGCATGTCCCCGCGCTGAACAACAGAGATCTGACAACACCGGCGTCGAGACCACCGGGCGCATCGACGAACCGAGCCGATCCCGCGGCATCGCCGCACCGACGAACCCGAAAACCCCAACGGTGCTCTTTGTCATCGGAGATGCTTGACTCGCTTGCTGGCGATTTGTATCTGTGGTCCCGATACACCGGGAGTTCAGCCGGGTAACGACGCCGTGTCGGGTAGACGAGAGGAGGAACAGATTTCGGTGTCGATGTCCGCGAGCACTCATCGGTGGCGTATCGCTCGGCACCCCCACGCCGGGAGTGGTGTGGACGCCGTCGTCATCATCGCAGCCGGCACCATCCTCCTCACCCGATCAGCTCTTCAGCTGCTGGGGTATCCGCGGGTCGGTAGCGGTCCACTGCACATCGCCCATCTGCTCTGGGGCGGTGTGGCCCTGACTGTCGCCGCACTGACCGCACTGTCGGTACTCGGCGACCGAACGCGACCGATCACGATCGTGCTCGCCGGGATTGGACTCGGACTGGGCCTCGACGAGATCGGCAAATTCGTCACCACCACCAACGACTACTTCTACAAGCCGGCGGTGGCCATCATGTACGTCCTGCTCATCGCTGTCGTGGCCACCTCCCGCCTGGTCCGTGATCTGGTGCCGCGTCGACCCCACGAAGACCTTGCCGCGGCAGCCTTCATCGCTGCGGACGGGGTCGTCCGCGGACTCGACCATCACCGCCGCGCCCAAGCCCTCGACTATCTCGCGCGCGCGAACGCACACGAACGACGACAGGTCACGCAAATCACCGCACTGCTCGCCAGCTGCACCGAGCGACCGCCGACGCGGTGGCGACGACGATGGTCGACGATCGGGAACTGGCGTGTACTGCGCTACCTCGACCACAGCATCTGGATTCGACTGTCCGAACTGGCCCTGGTGACGTACTCCGCGTTCGGTCTGTCGTCGGTCAGCATCCTCGGCACCGAAACCGTCGACGACATAACGCAATTCGCGCGACTGCTCGATGCGGCAGGGTCAGGGCTTGCGCTCGTTCTCGCACTTCCCGCTCTCGTCTGGCGTACCGACCGCAGGTGGACTCTCGAGGCCGTGCGACTGTCGAGTATCACCACGCTGATCTTGATTCAGATCGTCGAATTCGCGCAGTCCCAATTCTCCGCACTCGCGGATCTGCTGGTCGGACTGGTCACGTTGTCCTTGATCTCCAGGGCGATCGCGGTGCGCGCGCGTCGCCGGAACGACGTCGTCCGTCCTACGACCTGACGGAGTCGACGCTTCAAACCCATGCGCTGCGAACATGCCCGGGCCATTGGACATCCAGCCCGCCGAAACATCAAGACGTAGAAATGACAGAAGGCGCGCACGATCATCGCCGCAGTCAGCGCAGACGATGATCGTGCGGCCAGCTCCCTGATCGATGACATCAGCCGTCGTCGCGCTCCGGTTCGCCGTGTTTGTCGAGAATGTCGACGAGCGAGTGCAAGAGTTCGTCGACGCGGTCGTTGATGTCGTCGAATCGATCGTCGAGATCGGCAAGGCGGATGTGAGCGTTGCGGCGGGCACGAATTCCATGCTCGTAGTAGGCATTGTCCAGAACGACGCTCGAGTAACGTATTTCGTCGTAGAGAACGTCACCGTCTGTGCCGTTCTCCGTCCACAGGACTCGCGGACGATGCTCGGACGGACGGCCGGTCAGGTGCGCGCGGGTCACTGCGGACAACGACTGCGCCGTGAGCGGTTCCGGAATCCAGGGCGTGTAGCCCCAACGGTCGATGCGGACCACAAGTGGCTCACCCGCTTGCTGCGCTGTCACCACCGGAAACGCAGACGTCGGCGGTGAGCGATCGGGGTCGAGAAATTCGCGGAGCACCGAGATACTCGCGAAGCGATCGAGCATCGACTGAATCTGCGCCCAGCGCCGGTACACCGTCACCGGACCGGACTCACCGTGACTGCCGAGCATGTTCGGGGTGACCCGGTACAGGCCTGAAACAACCAGGTCCAGCCCCGCGACCTCGATGTCGCCTCGGCGCAGCACACTGATCTCACGGTAGGTCAGACCGGCGGACACCAAGGTCAGTATCAGTGCATCACGCCGACCGAACAGCCCGTATGGCCATCCGGACGTCGGAATGCTGTCGATGATCGATGCAGCGCCGCCACGGATTTCGGCGAGACGTTCCCGGCGATGCTCCGCGAGAGCGAGTCGAATGGGGACCGAGCGGCCGGGTTCGGTCATTCCGCGAGTGCGGTGAGCGGCGTTGACAGCGGCGACTCGGCGTCGCTGCGTGGCGACGCTGGCGGGATGGTCGGCGAGAAACTCTGCCAGTGTGGATGGTGCAGCCGGCAGCGACGGACGGTCGGTGGCAGCGCACCAGTCAAAGAACAGTGCCCATGTGTGTTCTGCGGAGCGGTCGAGACCCGCGACGCCATGGGGCACCGAGCTGAACGCAATTCCGTTCGGTTTCATAGTCCGAGCTCGGTGACGGCGTTGCCGAGCAGCGGCGCGTTCTCGCGGGCATAGATTTCGACCATCCCAGGGGTCGTGTGGCCTGTCTGGCGCATGATGGCGTGGGCGTCGGCGCCGTTCCGGAATGCTTGGGTGACGAATCCTGCCCGCAACGAATGCCCACCCAACTGTGTGACCGTCTCGGGATCGAATCCGGCGCGAGCGGCGCGGCGACGGATTGCAGCGTGCACCGCAGCCCCGGAGAGGGCGGTGTCGGAGAGGT
>NZ_LVCT01000416.1:0-10665 GCF_001647205.1 Rhodococcus sp. EPR-134 | reverse complement strand
GGAAGAGCAGTCGAATGACGGCGATTCTGCCGCCGGTGTCGAACGCTGCGACGATCTTCAACCATCGCACCCACGCGCAGACCGGGCAGGATTCATAGCGGTCGGTGAACGGAAGGGCTTTCACGGTTCCGGTACCGTCCTGGTCGGTCTTGGACTTGCGGATCTGTACGTGCGCGCCGTCGAGGCGGTCGCGGCGGACATCGCGGCATTCGAGCGCCACGAGTTCACTGCGCCGAAACGCGCCGGTGTATCCCATCAGCAGTAGCGCGGTGTCGCGGCGTTCGAGCACCTCCGACGCCCAGTCCGCTGCAGTGCGTCGGGCGTGGTCAACGATCGTGGTGATGTCAGCGGTGAGGAGCGGGGCACGGGGATTTCGGGGCCGCTCCCCCGCAGACGCATAATCCCGACGAATACCGGCGAGAGTGGCGCGAACCATTTCGTGGCCGCACGGGTTGTTGTGGCCAACAGCGCGGTGACGGTCGGCGATCGCCGCGATCCACTTGCCGAACGTCGACGGTGCATACGCCCGCGTCCCGTCGACAGTGAGCGTGTCGGCGGCGGCGACGAGGTAGGCCGCCACCGTCGCGGGATGCGCAGGCAACGCGTGGTGCCCGGCGACGGTGCACCAGGTCTCGAAGCGTCGCCACGCCGAATCGTAGGCGCGGCGAGTAGCAGCAGACCGTGCCGATGCCATCGACCGTTCGATTCGCGCGGCGACCTCGCTCGACAGGTCCGGAAACACCGCCGCACCACTCACCGGGACGATTGAACCCACGTCCGGGACCTCGCTGAGCTGCCGTTCTGCCATGGTAGGGACTGTAGCGAGCACCCCCGACAGGCTTCTCAGGTCGAATGCACGCTGAGCAGGCGTTTCAGCGGGGACGGTGCGGGAAGGAAAATTCTCGTCGGTCACCGCACAAATAACGTGGGTGACTACAGGCAGCGATCGATTTCCGCGTAGAAACCAAGGTAGAGATGCGTGTGGTGATCACGCGCGCTTCAGTCCCAGTCCAGTCGAATACCGAGCTCGACGAAGGCATAGGCCAGCTCATCGACGTCACCTTCGGTCCGGCACCCCGTTCGAGCGAATCCGAACAAAGATCGGGCGGCATCGCTGTCGACGCGGGCGGCGACGACCGCCGCATCGATCGCCGCCACCACACCGTCCCAGGCGCTGCGGACCGGTACCGCACTACGAGACCTCGTCGGAGCGGTCCCCGGATCGACCGGCTCGTACCGTCGCGGCCGCAGCAGGCAGGCATCAGCTCCGCTCGCGGCTATCTCATCGTTCTCGACCGCGATGATCGCGGTCGCCGCTGCGAGAAGGACTTTTGCTTGCTCGTCCCACCTCAGGTCCTCGAACGGAACCCACGATGTCCGCAGCGGGCGAGGATGCCCTGTCGATTTCCAGATCGCGCTCAGTGGCTTCGCCCACCATCCGGTGCGGACCAGCGGTGTAGACACTTCGTCGACGACGGTGCGCAGCAGCCTGAACCACACCGCTGCATGAACACGGCCTCCGCCGAGCTCGACCGACCCGCTCGTCAACGCGGCAATGGAGCGTCTGTCGATTTCCGCGACGGCCGCCGCGACCGGTATCGGTGCTGCGTGTTCGTCCGAACCTGCTGGTGTCCTGTCCCAGAAGACCAGGCTGCCGGGTACGACAGCGCAGAATTCGAGCCCACAGTGATGCTTCGTGCAGCTGGACAGCATCGGGTATTGCTGAGCCATCATGACCGCGATATCGGCGTCTGTGTCGAGGTCGTCGATACAGAGAGGGCATGCCCGCGTCGTCAACGTGCTCACCCAGGGAAGCCATGTGCCGGCGGGCGGTGCGCGTCGACGTCGATCGGCCATTGCCAGACCCGGTGGCAATAGAACCGAGAACTGGTGGACGTAGGTGTCGAAGTCGCATTCGGCGGGGTCGGTGCTGTCGAGCAGCCAGGGCGTGCAGCCCGCCAACGTCATCTCCCGCAGCCGTTCCGCCGTACAGGAGCTTCTCTGGGCAAGCGCGGATAGCACCGGCTCAGGTGTGTGCCGGTCCAGGTCCACGCCCGAGGTGTCGACGCTGAGCCCGTCGAGAAGGTCCGCTGTATTGAACAACGAATACAGTTCGCTGGTCCGGGCCAGCCACGACATCAGAGTCTCACCAGGTAGTGGTTTCGGGTGCAGTGGCCACCGCGGATGCGCACTGTGGCCGAGCGCTGTGCGTGCTGCGGGGGCATCGGCTGGTGTCATGCCAGGTGCCGTTCGAATTGGCGGCGGCGTTCGGTGGGCCCGGAGTAGGCGGTCTGCGTCAACACCTGTGAGGTGATCGATTCCTCTCCGGCTTCGAGTGCGGTCACTGCGGCCGCGGTCAACAGCATGGCCAGTTCGCCGATAGTTCCTTCGCAACGGGTGAGGAGGTAATCGGTCATCTCCGCCGATGTCAGGTGCGAGGGCACACGCAACGGAAAGCTGGCGGTGAAGCTCGCCAGCAGGGAGCGGGTGTCGGTGTCGTTGGTCCAGATCGGCAGCGTCATGGGGTGAAAACGGTTCTCCAACTGTGCATCACTGCGGATCGCGAGGTACGCCTCTCGGGTACCGACTCCGACGAGAGGGATCCGCAGTTCGTTGCCCATAAACCGCAACAGGTTCAGGAATTCTCGGCGCACGTTGTCGCGGCCGGCGAGGACGTTGTGGAGCTCGTCGATGATCAGCATCCGAACCCCGGTCGCTCGCAGCAGCGTGATCGCTTGCTGTTCGAGTTCGTGGACTCGGCTCCGTGGCCGGATCGGCGTTCCAAGGGCAGCAAGCATCGCCAGGTAGAACCGTGCGGGTGCCGGGTCCGGAGGCATCTGCATACACAACACCGGTATCTGCTCGCGATCGGACAAGCTGACAGTGGGGTGTGCACGGCGGAACTTCTCAACGATCATCGACTTGCCGTTGTTCGTCGGTCCGATCAGAAGCATGTTCGGCATTCGTTGTCGATCCGGCCACCCCAGCAGCGTCTCGAGGTGCTCGATGACCGACTGTGCACGCGGATACCCGATCCACCGTTCGGCCCGAATGTGTTTGATGCGTTGTGCAGCAGGCAGAATCGCGATCGATCTGACCGAAATTCGCAGGTGGGTGAGGTCCGCGCGATCGACGTCGATGTCGTCGTCGCTACGGTCGTCATCGTCGCCTTCGGGAGCGCTGCGGGCGTCGCTGTTCATCGATTCACCATTCTTCGATGTCGTCGAAGATCGGAACCGACACGTCGTCGGTGCCTGGATCATGCTCGGGCGGGCTCTGCGTGTTCGGTGGTGTGGCGATGCTGCTCAGGTGGGCACGGCGAGTGCGATTACGTCGGGCTCGTTTGGTGTCCCTCTGCGCGGACGTGGCTATCTGACGCATCTGCTCGATCATCGCGAACAGAGCGTGTTCGTCGATGCTCGCTCGGCCGTGTTCTCGAAGGCGCGTGACCGCTGCGCGGTGTTCCCACGATGTCACCGCCGGATGCGACATAGTCCGGTACGGCACCTCGACATACCCGCCGCCGCTGTCGGGGTCCAGGACCCACACCCTGCTCAGATCTCGTGGATCACGCCGGATCACGAACTGCCCCAACTTCTCTCGCCTGGCGATCCACGGTTTCAAAGCATTGGAGAAGTACTGGATGTGGTCGATGACGAACCCTGTCCGGGTCAGGCGGCGCCGCATGACCGGAAGGAAGTCCACCAGGAATGCGGTCTCGTCCACCACTGTCGACGTCGGCAGAGCAGGGTCGGCGTCGATGCTGCTGGCCCACTGCGCAGCCGGGCTCCGGCTCAGGCCGGCGTGCACGTCCGCGTGATACGCCGCGATCGCCAGGATCAGCCAGCGTTCCAATTCTTGTAAGGCCAGTGCTGCTGTGCCCTCCGAGTCGTAGCTGCCCCGCTGCGTTGGGTTCGAGAACGTGGTGCCGGGGAGTTCGTGGACCTGGGTCATGACGGTGCCGATGATGCGTTCGACGATCCCGCCGTAATGCGGCCGGCCGGGTGGTCGGTAGCCGAGGTCGATGCCGTGCTGCTCGCAACCACGCTGGAGCGCTTCGCTTTTGAACTCGGCGGCGTTGTCGACGTACAAGCGGTGCGGCTTTCCGCCCATCGGCCACCGCACATCCGCGCCAAGGCCCAAAGCGTCGATCCGTACGCTCTTGTCCGAGCACACCCTGCCCAGACACAACCCGACCGACACTGCGGACGGCGGATCGAGTGTGACGACGAACCCTGGCACACAGCGGCTGAAGACATCGATGGCAATCGTGAGATACGGACGTCCGATCGGTGCCCGGTCGTATTCGTCGACGATCATCAGATCGACCACGGTGTGATCGATCTGGACTTGTTGCAGAACGGCCGTCACCGGCGGCGGGACGTCGCCAGCGGATTGCCGCGATCGGGCCGCGTCCGGTCCGCCACGTGAGCGTGCGACGCGGCCCGGGTGCATTGCTGCGATCCGCGCGTTGACTGTGTTGCGGGCTGGGATCGGGAGTCCGGCGCGGCGGCAGGCGAGCGCGATACGACGATGCAGCGCAGCGACACTGAGCTTCTGGCGAGCCAGAAAGTCACGGTTGATGTGCTCGGCGATTACCACTTCCACCTCGGTCGGCACGCGGGAGCGTCCGCGCCCGCCTGACGGTGCGGAGACCAACAGATCGGTGACCGCCCCTCCCCCATTCCGGAGCCTGGACAGCAGCACGTACACACGCCGCGGCGAGACCCCCAACTGCTGCGCTGCATCCTCGACCACTGCGGTACCAATCGAGGATCGATCCGCTAGTTCGCTGAGCACTGCAAACCGCGTCCGTGCCTGCTCCCACTGCTCGGCCGACGCGGTCAGCACACCGGTCTCGGCGACGTCGAACTTGTCCGCGTCCATCGCAGCCTCCGAACGCCCAGCCTGGGTGACCGATTGTGCAGTGCACTTCTGCACTCAGAATGTCAGAAGACGACTGCAATCGGAGGTGAAACCCCAGGAAAGCATGACGCGCACTCCTGAAACTGACATGGGCTACGCGAGGGTCTCGACTACCGATCAGACCAATGATCCGCAGGGCGACGCTCTGAGCGCTGCCGGTTGTTTCAAGGTCTGGACCGAAACCGCCTCCGGTGCAACCACCACCCGGCCGCAACTGAGCGACCTTCTTTCCCATCTTCGCGGGGGGGACACATTGGTGGTCTGGCGCCTCGACCGGCTGGGTCGCTCACTCCCCCACTTACTGCAGACGGTAGAAGATCTCGCCGCCCGCGGTGTCGGATTCAAATCGTTGACTGAAGCGATCGACACCACCACTTCCGGCGGCAAACTGATCTTTTCCATCTTCGGTGCTCTCGCTGAATTCGAACGGAACCCGATCCGCGAGCGCACTCAGGTCGGTCTCGCTGCAGCCCGAGCCCGTGGCCGCACCGGTGGCCGGCCACCGAAGATGACGTCGACGAAACTCGCTCAGGCACAACGGATGCGGGAGAACGGGATGCACCTGACCGACATCGCCGAAATCATCGGCGTCGGCAGGACAACGCTGTACCGACATCTGAAATAAAATCGTTGCACTGCAACAGATTTGACCGTGACTTTCGGCTGATTGTGGCGTAGTTTTCGATGGTATTTAGTTGGTGAGATGTTGGACGATGGCCAAGTGAGTTTGACATTTTAAGTCTAAATCCTTAATGTGATTTTGTGATGCAAACCACAGCTAGTGAGGCTATGGGCGATACGGCTGACCGGATTGTCGTCCGACGGGGAATGTTTGCGCTGACCCTCAAGGACGTCCAGCTCGCGGCGAACCGGGCCAACCCGTCACCATCGAAATACCATTCGGCTCTTGCGCCTGGCTTTTCTAGGCACGCATGGCGCCTGTCAACACTAGCCGACAGGAATGCTCGACAATATCGGTCTCTCGACCAAAACCGCTGAACTTGACACTACCGCTGGGCAACTCAATCTTCATGACGTTGCGTTTGGTTCATCCCTCAAGCAGCCAGGGCCGATTTTTCCAGTGGTCGCGTACAACTGCGGCGACAGCGGAACGCATCGACGCTGGCACAGCCAGGCCAACCACCGGCCCTGAGCCCAAGCACAGTGGGAGTCACTCATGTGAGCGTAGCTCTGAGCCAGAGGGAAGTCCTCGATCCGAAGAGCCTGGTCAACGTCAGGCAATTCACCGTTGCTGTGCGCCTTAACCCCTCCCCTCACCCTGTCGCGAGCTATTACGACAGGCGCCCGCACAGTCGTTGGCGAACTCGTCAAGCGTCTACCCATCTCAGAAGAGCGTTCCGAAAGTTCAAAAAGGAGTCGATATGGCAAGACTGATACTGGCCCGCACCGGCCGACTGCTGACCGCGCTGACTGCCGCCGGTCTGCTCATTGCCGGCTGCTCGGGCAGCGAAGTCGAGAGCGCCGCCGAGGGCATCGACAACGGACTGATCGGACAGCAGACCGCGGGGGAGCCGCGATCGGGCGGCACCATCGCGTACGCCGGTTACACCGCGGTGAGCAGCCTCGATCCCGCAGCCCGCCAGGACGGTGGTTCCACCGGCGGCACCGAGATGGCCGCACTCTACGACCTACTACTGCGCTACGACCAGGACTCCGACCAGTACGTCCCGCAGCTCGCGGATTCCATGACGGGGAACGAGGACGGCATCGTCTGGACACTCACGCTCCGCGAAGGCGCCACCTTCAGCGACGGCACGCCGGTCGATGCGGCGGCGGTCACCTGGAGCATCAATCGCTATCTGGAAAAGAAGGGCACACACACCCAGGTGTGGCTGGTCTCGGTAGAGGACATGGCGGTCACAAACAACTCGACGGTGACATTCACCCTCAAGCAGCCGTGGCGGGAGTTCCCGGCGCTGTTCACCAGTGGGCCCGGGATGATCGTTGCCCCCTCCTCGACGGTCGGTGGCGACTTCGCTCCCGTCGGCGCCGGGCCGTTCGTGTTGGAGAAGTTCACGTCGCAGGAGGAGTTGGTGCTGCGGGCGCGAGCAGACTACTGGGGTGGCAAGCCTCATCTGGACTCCGTCCGCTTCCCGGCGATCGTCAACGAGACCACGCGACTGGAATCGGTACAGTCCGGCAACCTGCAGATCGCGTACCTGCGCAACCCGGAAAATGTGCGCGCAGCGGCCGAGGCTAGCCTGCCCGGCGCGGTGTACACGGTCAATATGGGCGGCACGGCGCTGATCAACAGCCGAGAGGGCAGACCCGGCGCGGATGAGCGGGTACGCCAAGCGTTGGTGGCCGCGTTCAACCCCGATCTGTTCAACACGCGGGTCCAGAGCGGCGACGGACTGGCGAGCAGCGATATGTTCGCGCCAGCATCGCGGTGGCACGGGGACGTCTCGGGCTCCGGCTATGACCTGGACGAGGCTATCCGGCTACTCAAGGAGGCCAAGGCAGACGGCTACGACGGCAAGATCACCTATGTGGGCACGAACGACCCGGAGACCCAACGCAGCGCCCTCGCGATCGAAGCAATGCTCGAAGGCGCGGGCTTCGACGTGGAGATCAACTACGCCTCCAGTATCAACGACCTGATCAAGGTGCTGTACGCGCAGCACGACTACGACGTTTCCTATGCCGGCTTCAACGTGCTCGACAACGCGCCGTTCATCCGCATGTACGGCAACCTCCACAGCACGTCGGCCTCCAATGTGCTCGGCTATGCCAACCCCGACATGGATGAGTTGCTGGCCCAGCTCCAGACCGCACGCGATGACGATGACAAGCGCCGGGTTCTCGCTGATATCCAGACGCTCGTCAACGAGACCGCGCCGATGGCGGTGTCCTCGCCCTACCGGCTGTTCATGCCGTTCGCCGACAATGTGCGCGGCGTGCAGCTCAGCTCGGACGGCATTTTGCTGTTCGACAAGGCGTGGACCACAAACTAAACCACGGCTCACAAGCCTCACCCCGGCCCCGAAACACCCGGGGTGAGGCTCGTGCAGCAGCGACATCGGTCTCGGGACGCAGCTATGCACGAGACCTCTCTTTGCCCTTTGTTTGTTCTTCCCTGAAACACAGATCAATTTTTTTCGTGAGCAGACGGTACGACCCCGCGATTATCTTTGGAGGCATTCCGATGTATCCCGCAGTACACGCACGCAAACACCCCGAGCGCATCGCTGTCCGCGTCGGCGGCGGTCCAGGCGTGACCTACAAGGAGCTCGACGAGCGGTCGGTCAAGCTGGCACGAGAGTTGCGCTGGCGCGGCCTGCAGGTCGGTGACGGCGTTGCAGTCCTAGCTGAAAATCACGAGCGTTACTTAGAGATCTACTGGGCTGCAGTGCGTTCGGGATACTACATTACTGCGATCAACCGGCACAGCACGCCCGATGAGGCCGCGTACATCATGGCGGACTCAGGTTCGAAAGCGCTGATCTGCTCGCACGGTTTGCGCGAGACCGCAGTGGGCCTGCTGCCGCTCCTCAAGGACGGCGTGCATCGCCTGATGTTCGATGGCGTGATCGACGGTTTCGAATGCTATGAGAATTTGTTGGAACGGCAACGAGCCGATTCCCTCGTAGAGGAGCCCCGCGGCCAGTTAATGCTCTACTCATCCGGCACCACCGGCCAACCCAAGGGCGTCAAGCGCGCGCTGACCGGTCTGCGGGTGGACGATCCTGCCGCACCGCGGAATTCCGACCTGATCCGCAAGATCACTTCGATCGATCAGGACTCGGTGTATCTCGTGCCAGGTCCGCTTTACCATGCCGCTGCGTTCAACTGGTCCCTCGCGGTCCAAGAGATCGGAGGGACCGTGGTGGTCATGCCGAAGTGGGATCCAGAGCATTTCCTTGCGCTGATCGAGAACCAGGGAGTGACCCATACACAGGTAGTCCCCACAATGATGGTGCGCCTTCTCAAGCTCGACCCCGAGGTCCGCGCGCGACACGACATGTCCTCTCTCAAAGGACTGCTGCACTCCGCGGCTCCGTGCCCGGTCGACGTCAAGCACGCGATGCTCGACTGGCTCGGGCCGATCGTCGACGAGTATTACACCGGCACGGAAGGCAACGGCGTCACGTTCATCGCGGCCCGGGACTGGCAGCAGCGCCCCGGATCCGTCGGCCGGCCGGTGATCGGCATCATCCACATCTGTGATGACGACGGCCAAGAACTGGCCACCGGCGAGGTAGGAACGGTGTATTTCGAGCGGGCCGGAACCGTATTCGGTTACCACAACGACGCCGCGAAAACCGCTGGTGCGATGCACCCGGACCATCCAACCTGGTCGACTATCGGGGACATGGGCCGCGTCGATGAGGATAACTACCTGTTCCTGACCGACCGCAAGGCGTTCATGATCATCTCCGGTGGGGTCAACATCTATCCCGCCGAAATCGAGGCGCGCATGGTTATGCACCCGGCCGTGGCCGATGTCGCTGTATTCGGTTTGCCCGACGCGGACATGGGCGAGTACGTGCATGCTGTGGTGCAGCCAACCGCAGGCGTCGCGGCCACCGCGGAGCTTGCTGCGGAGATCATCGATTTCGCCCGCGACGGGCTCTCGCGTTACAAGGTTCCCCGCGTCCTGGACTTCCTCGACGAGCTGCCACGGCTGGAGTCGGGCAAGCTCCGTAAGGATGTGCTGCGCGCAGACTATCTGAGTGCGAGATCGAGCCTGACCTGATCTCGCGCCACTTATACAGAATCTGGGAGTCGGAATCCGATCTTGGTCTCACTGCTGGTGACATGCTGCGTGATCGTGAAGGCATGGCCCAGATAGTGACTGACTTTGCACGGACAACTTTATGCAGGTGAAAGCTTTTTCGGCACTTTCACAGACGCCCGAAACCCCTTGAATGCTCCTTGTAAGCGAAAGGGGCTCTTCACTATTGCTCCGCGGACCAATAGTGAAGAGCCCAATCTGAGCCAGGCTAACCAAGACGTCAGTCTGTGTCAGTTTCAGAAGGCGACTGCACACATTCCTGGGTTTTGTCGTCGAGTGCAGTCGTCTTCTGAAACTGACATGGGCTACGCGAGGGTCTCGACTACCGATGAAACTGCCGATCCACAGAGCGACGCTCTCAGCGCTGCCGGCTCTTTCAAAGTCTGGACCGAAACCGCGTCCGGTGCAACGACCACCCGGCCGCAACTGACCGATCTTCTTTCCCATCTTCGCGACGGAGACACCCTTGTTGTCTGGCGCCTCGACCGGCTCGGTCGCTCACTGCCCCACCTCCCGCAGACGGTGGAAGATCTCGCCGCCCGCGGTGTCGGATTCAAATCGTGGACCGAAGCCATCGATACCACCACCTCCGGTGGCGAATTGCTCGTCTCCATCTTCGGTGCTCTCGCAGAATAGGAACGAAATTTGATCCGGGAACGCACCCAGGTCGGTCTCGCCGCGGCCCCGGCCCGGGGGGGCACCGAGGGCCGGCCACCGAAGATGACGTCGACGAAACTCGCCCAGGCACAACGGATGCGGGATAACGGGATGCATCTGACCGACATCGCCGAGATCATCGGCGTCGGCCGGACCGCCCTCTACGGGCACCTGAAGTGATACTCGGCAGTGAATCTATCAAGCAACACCACGCGCAAACCGAGGAGGAGCAATGATCAGAACCTGTGGATGGTTCTCGGCGAGGCGGCGTGAGTGGGCGCACCTTCCCGGGAATGATCTGAAATTCCATCAGCTCTGATCAGGAC
>NZ_LVCT01000415.1:0-1737 GCF_001647205.1 Rhodococcus sp. EPR-134 | reverse complement strand
AGAGCGTCAAGCAGGAATGGGGCGGCGGCGGCACCGGCCAAGGTGTGTCGCGGGGCTCGTTCTCGCTTCTGAAGGAGATCGCTCCCTTCTCCGAGAAATTCCCGGAAGACTCCGAGTTCACTGTGAAAGTCGAGGAGTTCGCCCCCGGGCAAGATCCAGCGACCGACGCCCCGGTGAGCTCCTACGAGATCAAGGTGAAGGCTGACGGGACACCCGTCAGTGGGATCAACCCCCGCGGAACCGGCTGGCAGATCCGCCTGTCCGAGATCAACCTCCCGACCGTTGACGGTGTGTACTTCGAGAGAGGGACGTTCCGCCCGTCGGAGGGTGTGACGCTCAACGGGGACCGCACCGAGGCGCTGGTGACCATCACGCCGAAGAGCAATGTCGGTGTCACACTGCTCAACAAAGCGAGCCTGGGATCGGCGAGGATCACCAAATCCGTCATCGGTGACGGAGCGCGCACGGGGCTCGAGGCTTTCGTCGTCAACGCAGAGATCGCCTTCGGTGACGACGCCGCCGGCAACGAGCTGCGTCAATTCACCCTGAAGGACGGTCAGCACTACGACCTGGGCAAATTGCCCATCGGAGCGAAAGTCACCTTCACCGAGGTCCAACCGACGAACACCGACCTCGTGACGTGGTCGCTGCCGGTGATCAGCCCGAAGACGCTCACCATCGGCACCGACGCGTCGGCGAACACGGTCTCCGTCACCAACGAGGCCACGATCACGCAAGGCACCTTCGAAGTGAGCAAAAAGCTCACGGGCCCGAAGGCGTCCGACAAGGCCGTACCGGCGAGCTTCGACGTGATTGCCACCTGGCTCGATACGGACGACAACCCGCAGAGCAAGACGCTGTCTCTTCCGTCCGACGGCACCCCGGTTCCGTTCGGCGAGAACCTGCCGGGCGGCACCGAAGTCACACTGACAGAGCTGGTTCCGGCAAACGGTGACGGTCTCGCCTATGGCGTGCCCGCATACTCCGGGAATGTCAGGATCAGTCCGGACAACGCAGCCGTGGTGACCATCGGCAAGGATCTGCGCAAGATCGAGGTGTCGAACTTCGTCGACGTCAACGACGGCACTCTGCGCATCGCAAAGCAGGTCGGCGGTGAGGCCGCCGAGGCCGTCGGCGACGACGTGGAGTTCACGGTCGAGGCGCGTTGGCGCGACGGTGTGGAGTACCGCACCCAGGTGCTGAGCGTCAAGCAGGGACAGACCACACCGCTCGGCGTCGACCTCCCTGTCGGCACCGAGGTGACCTTCACTGAGACCGGCCGTCCCGATGTCGACGGAGTCGAGTGGGGCACGATCTCCTGGGGCACCAGCCCGGAAGGCGAATCGTGGCTGCATTCGAACCTCGACGGCACCGCGACGGGCATAGTCTCCGACGACCCGACCGACGGTCGACTGATCACGCTGTCGAACGAGGCGCTGTGGAAATTCGGATCGGTCGAATTCACGAAGTTCATCCTCGACGCTGACGGCAACCCCGTCCGCGCACCCGAGGCCGACCTGCCTGACAGCGCGACGTTCGAGGTCCGTATCGACGGGATCGATCCGGCACTCCCCGCTGGAACTGATTTCCCGGCAGTGGGCCAGACCATCACCCTCGATGCCGCAAACGACTGGAGCTGGACGTCCGACGAGGTTGTGCCGCGGAACACCGTGATCACCTTCTCCGAGGTCGACCCCAAGCCACTGGCCGGTATCGACTGGGCGCGGCCGTACTACT
>NZ_LVCT01000414.1:0-4224 GCF_001647205.1 Rhodococcus sp. EPR-134 | reverse complement strand
CACCGAGGTGGATATCGACAAGATCGTGACCGGCCCCAAGGGCAGCCAGGTAGCCAAAGACGGATCCACGATCTTCCAGGTCACGGCTACGTGGACGGACATCGACAATGAGGCGCGGTCTTGTGTTCTCGATGTCAAGCCGGGCGCTTCGGTCACTCCGACCGCCCAGTGCGACGCAGCCGTCATCGACGGCCGGGTCCAGTTCCCGCTGAACACCGACATCACTTTCACAGAAACCGGTGCTCACACCGACGTCACCAACGTCAAGTGGGGTGAAGTGATCTGGGGCGTCAAGGAAGGCAAGGCGGATGTCTCGAAGATCGACGGCGAACCGACCGCAACTTCCGTCAAGCTCACCGGCGAAGCAAACAAGTCGGTGGTCCTGGGACTCGAGAACAAAACCAGCAGCAATGGGCTGATCATCATCCCGATCCCGATCCCGCTGCCGCCGTGGGAAATCCCGACATGGCCGGGCTCTGAAGTACCCGGAGGACCAGGCACTGACGTGTCGACTCCCGGCAACAACACTCCCGGCAACAACGGTGGTGGACACAACGGTGCTCCGGGCACACCTGCTCCGGGAAATCCTGCTCAGGCCAAACCGGACCAGTCCTCGTCCCTGCCGGTAACCGGCGCGAACGTCATCTGGCTCGCCGGTCTGGCGCTGGCACTGATCGGCGGTGGCGCATGGCTCACCCTGCGTAACCGCAAGCGCGCACCCGGCCAGGAGTAACTCCCAACCAGAAATACCGAAACAGGGCGGGTGCAACATACACCTGGTCGCACCCGCCCTGTTTCACCGTCACGACGCATCTATCTCGCGGCCGCCGCCGCGGCCCACCCCTCGAAGGAGAAACACCATGTCATTCCTCCCGTTCCCGATCGTCATCGAAGGCATCGAGACCACTGGTTCTGCCGCGATCGACGGCCTCGGTCGCCTGTCCGTACTCCTTTACGATCTCCTCGGCGGTACCGGGAGCGCCACGATCGACGCGGGCAGCTAGTTCGATACGGCACCAATTCGACACATCAGCTATCTCGGTAGATCTGTGGAGAGGAGACCCCGGTCCGTGAGCGATACCGAAGTTTCAGGGCGTCGTCGGCCGGGCGCAGGCCAGGTAATCGGCGAACTGCTCCTCACGGCCGGGGTCGTCATCCTGCTGTTCGTCATCTATGAGGCGTTCTGGACCAATATCGTCTCGGGGCGGCTGCAGGACGAGCTCAACAACAGTCTGGAGGAATCCTGGGCCGAAGTCCCCGAAGCCTCAGGAGTGATCGATGGTCAGCCGGTGTCCCCGCTGATCCCTGTGCTCGGCGAGGGATTCGCGCGCGTGCATTTCCCCACACTCGGCGCCGCGTACGCAATCGTCGAGGGCACACGCAACGAGGACCTGCGGGCCGGCCCCGGCCACTACCCGGACTCGCAGATGCCCGGCGAAGCCGGAAACTTCGCGCTCGCCGGGCACCGCAATGGTTCCGGCGCAGTCTTCCAGCACCTGGATCGACTCGATGCATGCGATGCCGTCGTCGTGGAGACCGAGTTCCAATGGATGACGTACCGGTTGCTCCCACTCGACCAGGCCTCGCCCGAACGTCGCGCTGCGGCGAAAGCCTGCTTGAATCCCGAGCAAGCCGATCGTGTTTCCGAAGGCGACTACGTCCATCTCCTCGGGCGGCGCATCACCGTGCCCGGGGATGTTGCGGTCGTCAACCCGCTGCCCGGAAGCCCTTGGGCCGAGCCCGACGCCACGCTGGAAAGTATGTTGACACTGACCACGTGCCATCCGCTCTACTCGAACAGCGAACGCTTGATCGTCCACGCGGTTCTCGTCGAAACAATCTCGAAGACTTCGGGCACCATTCCCGCGGCATTCCAGGAGCAATGAATGTACGGATACCTCTGGGGAGCGCTCCCCGGCCCCCGACCAGTGAAGGCCCTGCTGGCGATCGTTCTCGTGGTCGCGGTGGTGCTGCTACTCATGGAATTCGTATTTCCTTGGGTGTCAGAGCATATGCCCTACTCCGACGTCACCGTATAGAGCGCCCGTGCAGGTCGGCCGACACCTGCACAACGCCCGGCTGGAGCCCGAAGGTGCTGTCCTACATCGGACTCGACGGATCTACGATGATTCTGGCGTGTCGATGCAAACCAGTTTCCGCGTGTGTCGGAACGGGTCGCCTCGTTGACGCTCGGGGCTCTCCGGAATGTTTGTTCGACGCCTTAGCGAGCACTGAAACCTGCCTCCGCCGCTACAGAACCTTCGTGAAGATCTGCGCCGGCGCTGCCGTCTCGAGCTTGTCCAGCGCCTCAACCAACCTGACGAAGTGCTCGGTATGGGTGTGGGCGTCGAGGTGCTCCTGCGATTCCCATTCCTCCACCAACACGAGCTCGCAGGGATCTTCGGTGCGCTGCAGTAACTCGTAATTGATGCAGCCGTCCTCTTTTCGGGTCTCGGTGACAAGTTCGTCGTACAACCGAAGCACTTCCGCGAGATCGCCCTGCTCCACCGTTGTTGGCACCAACACCCTGATCACAAAGACTCTCCGATTCGACTGTCCTGCAATAGCCCGTCGGCTCGAAGTCTGCCGTAGACCTCCGACAGATCGACATTTCCGTTGTGACTCGAAGTTTGCGGACAGGCGCAATATCTACGAAACACCCCCGATACCGGAGGTTCGTAGGGTTTGCCGAAGTCGGGCTCGCAATCAGCAGCGCAGCCCTGGGCCCGGGCGAGGGGTAAGCACATGAGTGGAAATGCAGTTCGCTTGCAAGCGATCAAGGACGTCGAGGCCTACACACCTCCGGTGGTCAGTTTCACGACCGACGAGACACCCGGAGAGGTGTTCGGAGCCAACGTCTTCAACAAGGTGGTCATGCAGAAGCGACTGCCCAAGCTTGTCTACAAATCGGTGATGGCGACGATCGAGCAAGGCAAACCGCTCGATCCCATGGTCGCCGACGCGGTCGCATCCGCGATGAAGGACTGGGCGTTGGAGAAAGGCGCAACCCACTACGCCCACGTCTTCTATCCGCTTACCGGGTTAACCGCCGAGAAGCACGACAGCTTCCTCGAGCCGGTCGGCGACGGCAGTGCACTGGCGGAGTTCGCCGGCAAGACCTTGATCCAAGGTGAACCCGACGCTTCGAGTTTCCCGAACGGCGGGCTGCGCAACACGTTCGAGGCTCGCGGATACACCGGCTGGGATGTCACGAGCCCGGCCTACGTCCTCGAAAACCCCAACGGCAACACACTGTGTATCCCGACCGTGTTCGTTTCGATGACCGGCGAAGCGCTCGACCACAAGACTCCCCTGCTGCGTTCACAACAGGCAATGGGTTTCCACGCCGAACGAATCCTTAAGTTGTTCGGCCACGACGACCCCGAGCACATCGTGTCGTTCTGCGGACCCGAGCAGGAGTACTTCCTGATCGATCGACACTTCTTCCTCGCCCGCCCCGACCTCCTCAACGCCGGCCGAACACTCTTCGGCGCAAAGCCGCCCAAGGGCCAGGAGTTCGACGACCACTACTTCGGGGCGATCCCGGAACGTGTCCTCGGATTCATGATGGACACCGAGCGGGAACTGTTCAAACTCGGTATCCCCGCCAAGACACGGCACAACGAGGTTGCGCCCGGCCAGTTCGAAATCGCCCCGATGTTCGAGCGAGGCAACATCGCCGCCGACCACCAGCAGTTGCTGATGACCACCTTCAAAACCATCGCCAAGAAGCACGGCATGGAATGTCTGTTCCACGAGAAGCCGTTCGACGGTGTCAACGGCTCCGGCAAGCACGTCAACTTCTCGCTGGGCAACTCCGAACTCGGCAGTTTGCTTGTCCCCGGCGACAATCCGCATGACAACGCCCAGTTCCTCGTATTCTGCGCCGCCGTCATCCGGGCCGTCCACAAATACGCCGGCCTCCTGCGCGCGTCGGTCGCATCGGCAACCAACGATCACCGCCTCGGCGCCAACGAGGCTCCCCCGGCCATCATTTCGATCTTCCTCGGCGATCAACTGGCCGACGTCTTCGAGCAGATCGCCAAGGGCGCGGCGACATCGTCGAAGGACAAGGGCACCATGATGATCGGAGCCGACACCCTTCCCGTCCTGCCGACCGATCCGGGCGACCGCAACCGCACGAGCCCATTTGCCTTCACCGGCAACCGTTTCGAGTTCCGCGCGCCAGGATCGCTGCAAACAGTCAACGGCCCGATGGTCACC
>NZ_LVCT01000413.1:0-10463 GCF_001647205.1 Rhodococcus sp. EPR-134 | reverse complement strand
CCACCGAGAGATGCACAGTCGCTACGAGGTAGGCCTCGAACAGTACGCACTGAGCATCGGCGTCGAGGCACGCCTGGCCGCTGAAATCGGTACGACACTTATCCTTCCGGCCGCAGTGCGCCACCAGACGGAAGTTGCGCAAAACTTCGTCGCGCTGAAGTCCGCCGGCCTCGAACCGGATTCTGCTCCGCTCGAAGAAGTGTCGGCGCCCGTTGCGGTTCTGCGCACAGCGCTCGCGTCCCTGCGCGCAGCGATCGACACCAATGCCGGCGAGTCGCCATTCGATCAGGCCAAGCACGCACAGGACGCACTCCTGCCCGCCATGGCAGAGGTACGTGCAGCGGCCGACTTCCTCGAAACCATCGTCGCCGACGATCACTGGCCACTCCCGACGTATCAGGAAATGCTCTTCATTCTCTGAGTATCACCCGAATATCACTACCCACAGAACTATGGCCTGCAACTCGATCGAGTTGCAGGCCATAGTTGTCGAATCTTGCTCGGCTAGCGGTCTTCCGGCATCGTGACTTCGAGTACGCGAGCCTCACCGGGGGTCGCGGGGTCAGGACGATCGCGCGAATCCGACGACGCCATCTGGAGTCCGTTCAAATCGGTCCGCATGTAGATGACGTTGTAACGGTCCCACGTGGTGGCGACGAATTCGAGGAACTGTCCGCTCGCCCACGGGTGCATGAATCCGCCGTACAACGCGGGCAACGTGATTCCACTCAACAGGGTCTGCGTACCACTCCACGGGCCTTGCGGTTGGTCGGCCTGACGGATCACCAGGTTGCCCTCGGCACTGGTGTACATGGCAACGTACTTGTTCAGGTAGTCGTTCCACTGCACTGCGAGTTCACTGACCGGTGCCTTGATGACCTGAACGGCATCGGTATCTCGCGGACTCCAACCGGAGCCGTCCCAGTATTCGTAGGCGCCGAGATTTCTGATGTCGGCGCCGGCCACTCGCGCCAGGATCGCCTTACCGAAACGACCTGAGGGAGTTCCGTATTCGTAAATGTAGCCGTCCCGACCGTCGAGGAAGGCGCTCTGCTGGAAGTTGGAATTGATCGGCGATACTGCCGGAATCCCCGGAATGCCAAGTCCTTCGGTATTGGCGCGAACTGTCGCCGGATCGAGTTCCCAGTTCTCACCGTTGTCCGTGGAGAAAGCCAGAGCCGAGTAGTTGGTGGTCCAGGCTCCAGGTTCGTCCCACGACCGAACGGACATGAATCTGATGTACTGCACACCACCGTAAGAGATTCCAGCGGTCGGGATGGTGGTGAACTCACCCGGAATGCCGAATCCCGGAATGATCTCCTTGGAATGATTGGGGCCGTCCAAAGGAGAACTGTCGATCTTCATCCCGTCGGCAATGGCGGTGTCGTTGCTGCGGAACAATACGTTGCTGCGCCAGTCGTCACCAGGGGTGTCGCAGTCGCCCACCGTGTCGCCGAATGCCATCAGCACGTCGTGATCCGGCCCCGAAAGACCGTTGTCCCACATGATTCCGAGGTCGGTACCCGACACGTTGAACCGCTCGATGGTGTTGTTGGGACTGCCTGGGCCAGTGACCATTTCGATCGCCTTGGTGCGGCCGGTCAGCACCGGCAGAGCACCGTTGGGGGCGCCGGTGATCCAAGGCAGCGCGTTGGCGAGGGAGCCGGTACCGGCGGATCCACTGCCGAGCGATCCGGTCAGCGAGCCGAGCGAACCCGTCATCGATCCGGCGGAACCACTTCCTCCCGAACCGCACGGTCCACCGATCGCCGACGCAGACGGTGCTGCGGCAATCGTCGCGGCAATCGTGACGACGCCTATCGACAACATCGCCGACATGGAGTGTTTATTACGCACGTGCAGCCCCTCTGATCATTTCGACTCGTTCGGACCACAGGCACAGTGATCCCCGACCGCAGAAGCAAACCATTTGGAATGTGTTAAGAGAGTGAAAGCTGAGCAAATTGTTATAAATCGCCCGTTCAACTGACACAAGTGACAGCTGTGTCCGATTTCACCTTCACAGGACAGTTGTCCGATACAGCAATAAAGGCGCCTAGT
Source organism: Rhodococcus sp. EPR-134 (assembly GCF_001647205.1). NCBI lineage: Bacteria > Bacillati > Actinomycetota > Actinomycetes > Mycobacteriales > Nocardiaceae > Rhodococcus > Rhodococcus sp. EPR-134. The sequence continues at coordinate 8,402 of NZ_LVCT01000413.1, read as the reverse complement.
ATGTAACGGAAATGTAAAAGAGTTCTCACAACGAGGTAGGTGAGCGGTGTCCGTACGTGACCGCGTAGCGCAGATTTACGATCAGGTTTTGGTTCGCAATGCAGGAGAGCCCGAGTTCCATCAGGCCGCCGCAGAGGTCTTCGAGTCTCTTCACGTAGTGCTCGAACGCCACCCCCGCTACGCCGACGCCGGACTCATCGAGCGGCTCTGCGAGCCGGAACGCCAGATCATCTTCCGCGTGCCGTGGACCGACGACCAGGGCAACGTTCACGTCAACCGTGGCTTCCGCGTGCAGTACAACAGTGCACTCGGCCCCTACAAAGGCGGCCTGCGCTTCCACCCCAGCGTCAACCTGGGCATCGTGAAGTTCCTCGGCTTCGAGCAGATCTTCAAGAACTCACTCACCGGCCTGCCCATCGGCGGCGGCAAGGGTGGCTCGGACTTCGATCCCAAGGGCCGCTCCGACGCAGAGGTCATGCGCTTCTGTCAGTCCTTCATGACCGAACTGCAGCGTCACATCGGTGAATACACCGACGTTCCGGCCGGCGACATCGGCGTCGGCGGTCGCGAGATCGGCTACCTGTTCGGTCAGTACAAGCGGCTGACCAACACGTACGAGTCGGGCGTCCTCACCGGCAAGGGAATCACCTGGGGCGGATCGCAGGTTCGCACCGAGGCCACCGGCTACGGCGTCGCGTACTTCGTCGCCGAAATGCTCAAGGCAAAGGGTGAAGGCCTCGAAGGCAAGAACGTCGTGATCTCCGGATCCGGCAATGTCGCCATCTACGCAATCCAGAAGATCCACCAGCTCGGCGGCGTCGCGATCGCCTGCTCGGATTCCTCGGGATACATCGTGGACAAGAAGGGCATCGATCTCGACCTCCTCAAGGAGATCAAGGAAGTTCGCCGCGGCCGCATCAGCGAGTACGCCGACGCAGTTCCGCATGCCGAGTTCATCGCCGACGGTTCCATCTGGGACGTGCCGTGCGACGTCGCACTCCCCTGCGCGACTCAGAACGAGCTCGACGAAGATGCCGCAAAGACCTTGATCGCCAACGGCGTTCAGGCCGTTGCCGAAGGCGCGAACATGCCCACCACCCCCGGAGGCATCCAGCTCTTCCGTGACGCGAACGTAGCCTTCGCACCCGGCAAGGCGGCCAACGCCGGTGGCGTTGCAACCTCCGCTCTCGAAATGCAGCAGAATGCTTCGCGTGATTCCTGGAGCTTCGAGTACACCGACGAGCGTCTCGCCGGAATCATGCGCGGCATCCACAAGCGCACCATCAACACCGCTGCCGAGTACGGAAAGCCGGGCGACTACGTGCACGGCGCGAACATTGCCGGCTTCGTAAAGGTGGCCGACGCCATGATTTCACTGGGCGTCATCTAGAGATTTCCGCACCACAGACAGCAGTACAGAGAAAAGGGTGATTTCACCCTGAACCGGTTCCCGTACATCGGACTGGTCGAATCAATACCTAGGCCGCGAGGGCCCTGGGTCCGCGAGGACCCGGGGCCCTCGAGCTTGCTCCGAGCAAATCGCCCGCGACGAGCACCGTAGGCGCGGCAATGATCCCAGACGGAACTCGCGGTGTCCTCCGAAACCGTTTTCCGCTCTGACGTCGAAAAACACCGTAAGTGGACGATTGTTTAGGTCCGCAGCGCGTGGGGCATATGGACTTATCTTCACATTTGTCCATTTCACAGTTGGACGATCGTTCATGTGGTAGAAATCACAACGCCTGGCGCAATTCGATCCGCAAATTTCAGCGGCGAGTATGCCCCCGAACAAGGCCTCAGCGTGTACCCCGCTTCGTAACGCGCCGAGCCTCCGGGTGCCTGTGCCAGGCGACGCACCTGTCTAGAGGAGGCCACCCATGTCCCCAGCGCTGCTGAACAACCCGGGACCGCTCATGTTGGGAGGCAAGCCCGCCTCCACAGCGGTCAACGACGTCATCCCACTGGCAAGCGATCTCGTAGATCACCTGTCCCGTGCCAACCCGACGTTGACTTCCCTCCAAACGGAGGCAGTACGTCGGGAACTGATTGCGGTGATCGTGCAGGGGCTCCAAGTGGGGATCCAGCTATTGGATCACCGCAAACTTCCCACCGACCAAGAGTTGGACGGCATTCACACGATGACCGTCCAACAAGCATTGAAAGGCGTGCCACTCAGCGCGATCCTCAACTTGACCAACGAGGGCATCAGCACTTTTCGCACCCTCATCCTCAGCCGGGCCGACGCCGAGGACTCCGCCAATCTCGGGGATCTCAACGAGTTCTTGTTCGCACTTGCGCAGCGGCTTCACTCGTTCATCTCGATCAGCTATCTTTCGGCTCTTCCTGCCGGTTCCCAACTCGGGGAATACTCCGCCGGCGCTCTCGTGAAAGCCATGCTGGACGGCGACGATCCCACCCAGCTTGCGTTGCAGATGGGCGTTGAACTCGCACCCCGCTATCTCGTCCTGCGGCTCCTGGTGAACCTGCCGCCCATCCGCCCGGGAGCACGCAACGGCAACCACCAGCGCATACAGGCCTACCGTGACCTCTCCGTCGCTCAATCGAAAATCGCGGCCCACTTCGGGTCGGCACTGCTCGAAGCTCCTGCACCGCAACGTGGTCTGGTGCTGATCGAGGGCACACCCGACTGGGGAACAGTGTGCGAGGTCATCCAACGCGCACGCGCAACGGTCGGGGTGGAGATCACAGCAATCGCCGAGAACGCCGCGGTACGAGATATCGCCGCCGCCCAAGCAACCACTCACGAATTGGCGCAACTCGTGCGGCGCCTGAGACTGCCGGCGCGGTCCTACCGAATGGAAGACCTCGCGCTCGAGTATCAACTCACTCGGGGTGGCGCAGGCCGCGACAGCTTGATCAATCTTCTCAAGCCACTCGACGGCAATCCGGAACTGCTGCAGACATTGTCCATACATCTCGCCAACGGCCAGCATCGTCAGCGCACCGCGTCGGCGCTCGGCCTGCACACCAACACCGTCGACAATCGAATCAAGCGCATCGCAACCCTGACCGGATTGGATCCGGCCCTGCCCTCTGAACTGCTCAAACTGCGCGCTGCCATGATCTCGCTGACCTTCGCAAGCACTGATGTGGACAATCGTCCAGCGAAAATGTGAACACTCACATCCTCGCTATTAGCTGTCCACGTGTGGCGCCTGGACCCCACTTTTCCGCTCCGAACCGGGCTATAAAAGTGTGGTGCGAATCACCGCGCAAACCAGTAACAATTAAGGGGAAACACATGATCAACGGCCAGGATAACGCTCTCCTCGGTGCCTTCTTCGACACCATCCTGCAGCTCTTCAACGCGGGCAGCACCGGCACGGGCTCGACGGATGGCGGCGGCGTCTCCTAGGACGAATCTCGGGCCCTGTGCGAGAGAATCTCTCGCACAGGGCCCGCTCCAAGCCGCCTGACACTGTGATGGCGGTGACCACGGTGACCACCACGTCGCCACCGCTGAAACCAGGAGCAAGCACATGATCGCCGCACCAACCACAGGCGCTTTGGCCGTCGTCTTGAACACCGTCCTACAGATGTTCAACGCCGGCAGCAGTTTCCTCTACACCGACAACTCTCCGATTGGCGGCGGCGGCGAAACTCCCACGACGCCTGCTCCCTGATCGACTTACCCGCTCGCATCACACAGTCGCGGCACAGACAGGAACCACCGTGATAAACCAGCACACCCTGGGCAGCCTGGTCATCGACTTCGGCTCACTCTCCCGAGCACTCGGGTTCGGCAACGGCTCCATCGTGTCGCTCGGCAGCACCGGAAGTGGCTGAAACAGCCCGCCTGACCACGTCGAAGATCCCGTCGCCGCTCACCTTCTCACCACATCTCGAAACAGAAAGCAGGTCCCCCTGTGCCTACAATTCCGCTCACCGGCGACCCCATCGTCATCAACATCATCGTCCAGCTACTGAGCGCGGGCAGCAGCAATGCGCTCGCACTGGGCGGAGTCGGTAGCAGCGGGCTCGGTAGCACCGGGCTCGGCAGCTTCGACTCGGCGAGCCTCGGCAGCGCTGCTTAGGACCTCACTTGTGATCGGCGTTCGATCCGCGTCTTCGGCCGCCGAGGCAGCCCACGAAACCCACGTTGCCCTCCGTCATCTGTGACGGAGGGCAACGTGGCCGTTCTGGCGAGACGGCTCGCGGTTGCGCGATCAGGCCGTCCGCCGCGGTGAATCAACGCCAGTCTTCAGGTGGATCGCTGTCGTCGTGCTCGATGGTCACGGACTCCGAACGATCGTCAGCTGCAGCCTTTTTCGCTGCTTCACGCATCTCGATTCCGTCGGACACCCAGTCGCCGATCTCGCGCGTCACGTCTCGAACGGCCCCGGCGATGATCATCGCGATCGAGCCCACGTGGTTGGCTGCACTTTCGGTCAGTTCCTGGACCGTGTCCTTGCGGCGTTCGAATTTCCCGACCATCAGTGTGTGCCTCTCAGGCTGCAGTTCGCTGGCGCTCGACGATAACACCGGGAGGGGTCGTCGACTTGACCAAACCGGGCGGAAGGGCGAGCTTGAAGATCTTGCCCCATACCGAACCGATCTGCTTGAAGAACCCACCGGTGTTGTACGGCAAACCGTACTTCCCACACAATTCTTTCACCTGGGGAGCGAGTTCCGGATAACGATGCGCAGGCAGGTCCGGGAACAGGTGGTGCTCGATCTGGTGCGAGAGGTTGCCGGACATGATGTGGAAGAGCGGGCTTCCCTCGATGTTGGCGCTGCCGAGCATCTGACGCACGTACCACTGCCCGCGAGTCTCGTCGGCCGTCTCGTCCTCGGTGAAGCTCTGGACACCGGTGGGGAAATGGCCACAGAAGATGATCGAGTAAGTCCACACGTTCCGGACCAGGTTGGCGGTGACATTCCCCGCGAGAGTGGTCACGAACAGCGGCCCCGTGAGAACCGGGAAGATGACGTAGTCCTTGAGGACCTGCTTGCCCGCCTTGTTCCACCAGCCCTTCAGAAGCGGCTTGACGTCGTGCCACTTGCGTTTGCCCTGGATGACGTTCTCGATCTCGAGATCGTGCATCATCACGCCCCACTCGAAGAGCATCATCAAGGCAAAGGCCCAGACCGGATTACCGAGGTAATAGGGGTTCCACTTCTGCGCGTCGTCGATACGCAGGATGCCGTATCCGATGTCGCGGTCTTTGCCGAGAATATTGGTGTACGTGTGATGCATGTAGTTGTGCGAGTGACGCCACTGGTCGGCCGGGCACACCGTATCCCATTCGAAGACTTCGGAATTGAGCCCTGGTTCACGCATCCAGTCGTACTGACCGTGCATGACGTTGTGGCCGATCTCCATGTTGTCGAGGATCTTGGACACGCTCAATGCACCGACTGCCGCGAGCCACACCGGAGGCAGGAAGCCGAGATACATCAAGCCGCGACCTGCGACCTCGAACCCGCGCTGAGCCTTGATGATCTTGTAGATGTACTCCCGATCCTCCGCCCCGAGCGAGGCGACGGTGCGATCGCGCAATGCGTCCAACTCGCGGCCGATCTCGTCGACCTGCTCGTACGTCAGGACGACGGGAGCGTCGTCCTTCGCATCGGAACCGTTGCCGAGGAACGGGAGGGTGGGAAGTGAAAGTCCAAACATGTCGGTCTCCAGACAGTCGTGTGGAAAATGGGACTTCAGATGTCGACGGTGACGTCGCCGACGGGAGCACTGACGCACAGCTGGATCTTCTTGTCCGGCTCGTCGTCTGTCTCACCGGTGCGCACGTTTCGGGTACGGCCCGCCTTCTTGACGGAGGTGCAGGAGAAGCAGATTCCCATCCGGCATCCGTACTCGGGATTGAGGCCCGCAGCTACTGCTTGTTCGAGAAGTGTTTCGCCGGAGTTCTCGGCCGCCACCCCACTTTTGGTGAATGACACCTCGCCGCCGGCCTCCCCCGGCTCGGCCACCGCCGGCGCGAACTCCTCGGTGTTGAGCAAGTGCTCGACGTCGACCTCACGGAACACCTCACGCACTCCCCGCATCAGTCCGGGAGGTCCGCAGAGATAAGCCTGAGCGTCGATCGTGTCCGGATCGGCGATCCAAGGAGCCACCGCGTCGAGGTGCCCGCGATCGAAGAAACCTTCGAGGTCACCTCCACCGCTTTCGGTGTACACGAGTACCAGTTTCACGTTCGGGTTCTGCTCGGCGATGGTCTTCAGCGCGCGCGTGTACGCCACGTCGGCATCGGTGTTCGCGTAATGCACGAACACGATCTCGCCCGAGTGCTGCTCCTCCACCAGCGTCCGAAGCATCGACATGACCGGGGTGATTCCACTGCCGCCACTGATCAACAACACCCGACGCGGGCGGTCGACGGGAAGGGAGAACACCCCGTCTGCCTGCGAGAGGCTGACAACGAGCCCGGGCGCTGCGTTGGCGTACAGATACTGCGACACCAAGCCACCCGGATGGGCTTTGACGGTGAGCTCGATCAGCCCGCTGCGCGTAGACGCGCCCCCGGCCGGCGAGTAGCAGCGAGTGTGACGAACACCGTCGATCACCACGCCCAACTGCACGAACTGGCCCGCCTGAAAACCGCGCCACTGGCGCGTCGGGCGCAGCGTGAGAGTGACGGAGTCAGCCGTCGGATGGTCGACAGCGACAACCTGCGCGCGAATGTCACGAACGGTCGCCATCGGGTTGACCAACTCGAGGTATCGGTCGATCTGATGTGGAGCAGCCATGGCTTCGATCAGTCCCACCAAGGACAGTCCGCGCCGAGGTGTGGACTTCGGTGTCGTGTTCTCAGGAGCAGATGCGATTGTCATGACCCTCCTCGTACTTCGATTGCCGGGTATCTCGATTGCTGGGCTAGCTTCCCCCGACTGCGTGAATTCAGTGTACAAATGTTCACCGAAGATAGTGTGACAGGTGCACACAAGTACATGTCAACAAGAATGTGATCCGAGTTACACGAGTTGCCGAAAGGAGCCGGAATGCCTGTACCTACACTCGACGTCGTGACGAAGGCCGGACCGGTGAACCCAGAGCGCAGGGAACCCGACAACAGGGAGCCGGAAAGTCGTGCCGCAAAGAAGGAACGCACACGCCAAGCGCTCCTGGACACTGCCATGGACCTCTCGGCCGATCGGGGCTTCGCCGGAATCAGCTTGCGAGAGGTAGCCAGGGAAGCCGGGATCGTTCCGACTGCGTTCTACCGCCACTTCGCTTCACTGGAGGACGTCGGTGTCGTCCTCGTCGAAGAGAGCATGCGCATGTTGCGCCAGATGCTGCGCGACGCAAGGCGTAATCCCAGCACCAAGGACGCCGCTACGTCACTGGGCATCCTTGTGCGACAAGTGCATACACACGAGCGACAGTTTCGGTTCCTCTGCCGCGAACGCTACAGCGGCGTCAGTGAGGTACGACGTGCGATAGCCACTGAAATGCGGTTGTTCGTCAGCGAACTGACCATCGACCTCTCCAGAATTGCCGGACTGGAAAGCTGGTCGTCGGACGATCTGGAAATGGCTGCCGACCTGATCGTCTCGACGATGTTCAGCGCTGTCGTCGAACTGCTGGACGCCGGGACGGCCGGGTATCGCGACGAAGCCGCCGTCATCACACGAGCCGAGAAGCAACTGCGAGTCATCATGCTCGGAATGGCCACCTGGAATCCACCTCGAAACTGACCTCGGGTTCACCTTTTCGACGTACGGTGAGAGTCATGTCTTCCACGAGTACATACGAAATCCCCGTTGGCGACCTCACCTTCGACGTACTGATCTCGGGCCCGGACGACGGCATTCCGCTGGTAGCGCTGCACGGCTTCCCGGAGAGCGCCGCATCCTGGGGCAAGGTCACACCACTGCTCACCGCAGCGGGCTACCGCGTTATCGCACCGAATCAGCGCGGTTACTCCGCCGGCGCGCGCCCCGAAGGGGTGGATGCCTACAAGATCGAGCATCTGGTAGCCGACGTCGTCGGATTGCTCGACGCACTCGGCCTGTCCGACGCGCATCTGGTCGGCCACGACTGGGGTTCGGCGGTCGCCTGGCAGGTCGCCGGTCGCCATCCGAACCGGATCCGCAGTCTGACCGCGATCTCGGTCCCCCACCCCACCGCCTTCGGCTGGGCACTCCGCGAGGACGAGGACCAAAAACAACGCTCGTCGTACATCGGACTTCTCCGACAGGAGGGCAAAGCCGAGGAAGTGTTGTCGGAGGACAACTTTCGCCGGCTGCGCGCTATGTTCGACGGCCAGATCGATCCTGAATTCGCCGACGAGCACATTCGTGTCCTGAGCGGGGAGGGCGCGCTGACCGGCGCCTTGAACTGGTACCGCGCGATGACCCGCGACTTCGGCGACATCGATCGCACCACCGTGCCGACTACGTACGTCTGGAGCACCGGCGACACA
>NZ_LVCT01000412.1:0-21566 GCF_001647205.1 Rhodococcus sp. EPR-134 | reverse complement strand
AAGAGCGAGCCGAAGAGTTGGCCGAGGCGATCCTCGCACGTGCAGGATCCTGATCGCCGCGACGAATTCGGCTCTATGTATGTTGTCATACATAGAGCCGAATTGATTCCATCACCAGGAGTTCTGCGATGACCGAGACCGTTGCACCACCCCATCCTTTCGACGCTGCTGTCGGATTGACGCCACTCACCGCCGGCTTGTCGACCGGCGAGACCAATCCGGCGTACAACAACATGGTCGGGCCGTTCGGCGGCGTCACCGCTGCCACGTTGCTCGAATCTGTACTGAAGCACCCCGAACGCCTCGGCGATCCGCTGTCGTTGACCGTCAACTTTGCCGGTCCGATCACCGAGGGCGCCTTCGAGACCTCCGCCCGGCCGGTGCGCACCAACCGCTCGACGCAACACTGGTCCATCGAACTTTCTCAGGACGGAACCGTCGCCACTACCGCGACGGCAGTGTTCGGTACCAGGCGTGAAACCTGGTCGTCGACCGAAATCACGATGCCGGAGGTTCCGTCGGCCGAAGACGTTGCGCTGCTGCCGTTCCCCGAGTTCATCGCCTGGGCACAGAACTACGAGATGCGCTTTGTCGAAGGTGCAATCCCCGACCTGGAGTCGGGCGAGCATCCCGACTCGACTACGACGCTAAGGGTGCGCGATCGGCCGGCTCGCGCTCTCGACTTCACGTCGCTGACTGCACTGTGCGATGTCTTCTTCCCACGAGTTTTCTTGCGCCGAGGCAAGATGGCACCGGCTGGGACGGTCTCCATGACCATCTACTTCCACGCCGACGCTCAGACGCTGACCGAACAGGCAGACAATTCCGTGCTGGGAACCGCGCGGACCCAACGGTTCGGCAACGGATACTTCGATCAGTCGGCCGAAATTTGGGGCAGTGACGGCGCATTGCTCGCTACGACACACCAGTTGGTCTACTTCAAGGATTGACGGGAAGCGCACTGTCCCCTTCCGGCGCCTTCACCATCGACAATGCGGCAAGACCGACGCCGAGAACCACCAGCAGTCCGATGATGCCGGCACGGTCTGCACCGAAGAGCCAAGCGAACAGGCCGAACAGTGTCGGCGCCAGAAACGACACTGCTCGGCCTGTGGTCGCATACAGGCCGAACATCTGACCTTCACGCCCAGGCGGGGTGATGCGCGCCAAGAAGGTTCGTGCCGACGACTGAGCGGGCCCGACGAAGAGGCAGAGCGCGAGACCGAAGATCCAGAACATCACCGGCCCTGACACCGCGATCAGGATCGCGCCGACCACGATCATCGACGCCAGCGAGACGGTGATGACCTGTTTCGGTCCGATCCGATCGTCGAAGCGTCCGGCCACCAATGCACCGATTGCGGAAATCACGTTGGCCGCGACACCGAACAGTAGGACGTCGGCAGCGCTGATTCCGTAGACGTTGACAGCCAGCACGGCCCCGAAGGTGAACACGCCCGCCAGACCGTCACGAAAGAGTGCGCTCGCGATCAGGTACCAGATCGTGCGCCTGTCGACGTTCCAGAGTTCGCGCAGATCGCGCCACAACACCCGATAGGAGTCGAGGAACCCGGCCTTGGACGCTCCCGGATCGACCGCGGGGCTGGGCAACTCGGGAACCTTGAAGAACACCGGAATCGCGAAGACCGCGAACCACACTGCAGCCAGCAGTGCCACCATCCGGATGTTCATGCCGCCGTCGGTGGTCAATCCGAGGAATCCCCGAGTGTCGCCGTCGCCGACGATGAACCCGAAGTAGCACAGCAACAGCAGCACGATTCCGCCGAAATATCCCATGGCCCAGCCGAAGCCGGAGACTCGTCCCAGATTCTCCGGTGTCGACACCTGCCGCATCATGGCGTTGTAGGGAACGCCGGCAAGCTCGAAGATCACCGAACCGATTGCGAGCAGAACCAATCCGAGCCACAGATAGCGGTAGTTGTCCTCGACGAAGTAGAGGCCCGCCATCGAGAGCACGGTGATGCCGGTCAGTATCGCGAGCGAGAGTTTACGTTTACCCGACGCATCGAAACGTTGTCCGGTGATCGGAGCGAGAATCGCGATGAAGAAGCCGGCGATTCCGAGTGCCCAGCTGAGCCACGTAGTTGCCGAAATCGTGCCGGGAAGGTCGTCACCGACCGCGTCGGTGAGATAGACCGAGAAGACGAACGTGAGGATCACTGCGTTGAATGCGGCCGATCCCCAATCCCACAGCCCCCATGCGAACACTTGACTCTTCGTGGCCGCACCGCCGATGCCTGCGGGTGGCTCGGCCTGCGTGCTCGTGGACTCGGCGCTCATACGGCGAAGCCTAACTGCGCGCGGGCGACTCGGCGCCTCTCTCCGAAGTCGACATACAAGACGTTCTATGCACCCGAGTTAGTACGCACTTAGTTGCATACGCACCTGAGTGCATAGATACTTTTTCCATGGCACTCGAACATGCGTTGCTCGTCTCCCTGTCCGAACAGGATGCGTCGGGATACGACCTCACACGCCGGTTCGACAAGTCGATCGGCTTCTTCCACAGCGCGACGCACCAGCAGATCTACCGAGTCCTCAAGCGAATGGACGAGGCAGGCTGGGTGGAGGTGGAAGCCATCGCGCAGGACGGCCGACCGGACAAGAAGATGTACCGCGTCAGCGATGCCGGCCGCGCCGAACTGACCCGATGGATCGCAGAGCCGTCCGAACCGAACCACCTGCGCAACGAGTTGGCCATCAAGATCAGGGCCGCTGCGCACGCCGATCTCCCCGCTCTACGACGCGAAGTCGCTCGCCACCGCGACGGCCACGCCGCCCGCCTCGACGTCTACCGACTCATCGAAAAGCGTGACTTCCCCAATCCAGCAGCGCTTTCCGGCTCTTCGCTGCACCAGTACCTCGTACTTCGCGGCGGCATTCGCGTCGAGGAAGGATTCACCGACTGGTGCCAGGAAGTTCTAGACGCACTGCCCACTGGCGAGTACGCCACCGAAGACACTGGCGAGTACGCCGTGGAAGGACATCTTCAGTCATGACGGATACACAGTTTCCCCGCCTGCTCGAACCGCTCGACCTCGGATTCACGACGCTGAAGAACCGCGTCGTCATGGGATCGATCCACACCGGCCTCGAAGATCGCGCGAAGGACACCGACCGCTTGGCCGAGTACTTCGCCGAACGTGCCCGTGGCGGAGCCGGCTTGATCATCACCGGCGGCTACGCGCCCAACCGCACCGGTTGGCTCTTGCCCTTCGGTGCCAAGCTGACCAACCGCATCGAAGCGCGCCGTCACCGCCGGATCACCAAGGCGGTTCACGACGCGGGTGGAAAGATCGCCATGCAGATCCTGCACGCCGGCCGCTACAGCTACCAGCCGTTCAGTGTCTCCGCGTCGTCGATCAAGGCGCCCATCAATCCGTTCCGTCCGCGCAAGCTGACCGGCCGTGGGGTGCGTTGGCAGATCCGGAACTATGTTCGCTGCGCGCGTCTGGCCAAGTCCGCGGGTTACGACGGCGTCGAAATCATGGGCGGTGAGGGCTACTTCATCAACCAGTTCCTCTGCGAGCGCACGAACAAGCGCACCGACCAGTGGGGCGGCAGTTCCGAGAACCGTCGACGCATGGCAGTCGAAATCGTGCGACGCACACGCAAGGCCGTCGGCCCGAACTTCATCATCGTGTTCCGGTTGTCGATGGCAGACCTGGTCGAGGGCGGTCAGACCTGGGATGAAATCGTCTCATTGGCAAAGGAAGTCGAAGCTGCCGGCGCCACGATCATCAACACCGACATCGGATGGCACGAGTCACGGGTGCCCACCATCGTCACCTCGGTTCCCCGAGCAGCCTTCGTGGACATCACGAGCAAGCTCGAGAAGCACGTCGACATTCCGGTAGCCGCCTCGAATCGGATCAACATGCCCGAGACTGCCGAAGAGATCCTCAACCGCGGTGACGCGCAGTTGATTTCGATGGCCAGGCCGATGCTCGCCGATCCCGACTGGGTGAACAAGGCAGAACGCGGAGCGTCCGACGAGATCAACACGTGCATTGCCTGCAACCAAGCCTGCCTCGACCACGCCTTCGTTCACAAGCAGGTCTCCTGCCTGCTCAATCCGCGCGCGGGCCGTGAGACCACGCTGATCCTCTCCCCCACTCGGCGGACCAAGAATCTCGCCGTCGTCGGCGCCGGTCCTGCCGGACTTTCCGCAGCACTCAATCTTGCTCAGCGTGGTCATTCGGTCACGTTGTTCGAGGCCTCGGACAAGATCGGCGGGCAATTCGGGATCGCACAGCTCATTCCGGGTAAGGAAGAGTTCGCCGAGACCATTCGTTACTACACCCGCATGCTGGACGTGGCCGGAGTGACGGTCAAGCTCGAAACCCGCGTCGCACCGGCAGATCTCATCGGCTCCTTCGACGAAGTCGTGGTTGCCACCGGCGTGACGCCGCGGGTTCCCAAGATCCCCGGCATCGAGAACCCGAAGGTGCTGACCTACGCCGAGGTCGTCCGAGAGGGCAAGCCCGTCGGCAAGTCCGTCGCCGTCATCGGTGCCGGCGGCATCGGCGTCGACGTGAGCGAATTCCTCACGCACCCCACTTCCCCCACTCTTCATCTCAAGGAGTGGAAGCAGGAATGGGGCGTCACCGAGCCCGAAATGGCCCCGGGCGCTCTCACCACTCCGGTACCAGAGCTCTCCGAGCGGGAGGTCTATCTCCTCCAACGCAAGCCAGGACGCATCGGCGCCGGCCTCGCGAAGACCACCGGCTGGGTCCACCGGGCGGCCCTCAAGAACAAGGGCGTCCACGAGCTCTCGGGCGTCAACTACGAGCGCATCGACGACGCCGGCCTGCATATCACCTTCGGTGAGAAGCACGAGAAGCCCCGACTTCTCGAGGTCGACACCATCGTCATCTGCGCCGGGCAGGAGTCGGTTCGCGATCTCGTGGACGAACTGACCGTCGCGGGTGTGGTGACCCACATCATCGGCGGCGCGGATGTCGCTGGCGAACTCGACGCCAAGCGTGCCATCGAACAGGGCACACGACTGGCCGCGAAGATCTGACCGGCTACGCTGACTGATCGTGAGCCTGCCGACACCCACAACCACAGCCCGCGCCGTAGTGACCGGCGCCTCCTCCGGCATCGGAGAGGCACTGGCCGCTGATCTGGCATCACGCGGACACTCCCTGATCCTCGTTGCCCGTCGTGGCGAGGTCATGGAGGCCCTCGCCGAGAAGCTTCGCGCCGCGCACGGCGTCGAGGTGGAGGTCCGTGCATCGGACCTCTCCGACAGCGCGGCGCGTGCCGTTCTGGTCGAGGAACTCGGTGGCCGCGACATCAGCATCCTGTGCAACAACGCCGGTATCGCCACCTTCGGGCCGATCGCCGAGCTGGACCCGGCCTACGAGCGCGACCAGGTCGAGCTCAACGCCGTTGCAGTGCACGATCTCACGCTGGCCGTGCTGCCCGGCATGCTCGCGCGCAAGTCCGGAGCCATCCTGATGGTCGGGTCCGCGGCCGGCAACATGCCGATCCCCAACAACGCGACGTACGCCGCCACCAAGGCGTTCGTGAACACCTTTGCGGAATCGTTGCGAGGTGAACTCAAGGGCACCGGAGTGAACGTCACCCTGCTCGCCCCAGGCCCCGTACGCACCGAAACCCCGGACCCGGCCGAAGCGTCGATCGTCGACAAGCTCGTCCCGGACTTCTTCTGGATCTCGAGCGAGTACACCGCCAAGGTCTCGCTCGACGGCCTGGCCGAGAACAAGATGCGCGTCGTACCGGGCATCTTGAGCAAGGCGATGTCCGTCGCGGGCGGTTACAGCCCGCGTGCCGTCGTTGCGCCCATCGTGGGCACGTTCTACAAGAAGCTCGGCGGCTGATTCACTCAAACTTCTCAGAGCAGGCCATAGCAGACCATATAGTCGGTTAATGGCGATGCGAAGAACACTGGCAGTCGGGGCAATCCTTCTTTTGACCGGAGGGTTGCCCTTACTGCTGCCCTCGGCAGCGAATGCATGTTCGTGCGCATCATCGGCTACCCCGGAAGAAGCCGTGAGCGTCTCCGGCACCGTTTTCCTCGGGACTCCGACGGAGAAAACTTCGGACGGGTTCGAGGACACCTACCTGTTCGACGTCAGCCGGGTCTACAAAGGCGATCTGGCATCGGTGACGTCGGTGGGGACACTCGCGAACGGGAACGGTTGTGGCACAAGCTAGGTGCTCGGCACCGAGCAGCTGATGTTCGTTTCTGCGCCGTACGACGTCGACGCCGAGCACGAGGGGCACAGCTGCGGGCCGGCTACCGAAACCGGGTTCGACATCCAAGCGGCGGTCGAGTCCGTGTGCGGCGCCGGTTACGCCCCGAGCCCCGGCGGAACTCCGTCCGTTGGTGTGTCCGCCGACCGATCGACGGTCATCGGCGGAGGCGCCGCGGTGGCATTGCTCGCGGTGCTCGGTTGGCTCGGATGGAGGCGGCGACGGGCACAGTGAGTCCACGGGCACAGTGCCGAGGCCGTCAGAGCCGCGTCAACCTCGTTCGGCGGCGCGTCAAGTAGGCGTCAAGATCCGCCCCACCGGTGATCTTCGGGAGTAGATCTGAAAGTAGCCCGCAACACGGCGGGTCACCTTCAGGAGATCGACGTGACGCTACTCGAAATCTTCCCCTCCCTACGCGGCGCAATGACACCGCGTATGGATCCTGCGTTGTGGCCCATCAGTACTCGCCACGACCACAGCGGGCGTGTCTGCATCGGCGACGTCTCCCTCGAAGAGATCGCGGACCAGTACGGCACACCGACGTACGTCGTCGACGAGGCGGACGTGCGGCACCGCTGCCGCACGTATCGAGAGATCTTCCCCGACTCGGAGATCGTGTACGCCGGCAAGGCACTGATGATTCGAGCGATGGCTACCTGGGTCTCCGACGAGGGACTCGGGGTGGATGTCTGTTCCGCCGGTGAACTCGCCGTCGCGCTTGCCGCGGGCGTGGACCCCCATCGAATCATCCTGCACGGCAATGCCAAATCGGTTTCCGAACTGAGGGCGGCGGTCAACGCGGGTGTCGGCCGGATCGTCCTCGACTCCCCCAGCGAAGCGGTACGGCTCGCGTCGGTGTGCACCCACCGACAGAAGGTGTTGGTCAGAGTCACACCCGGCATCGACATACACGGACACAGGGCAGTGTCCACGGGCATCGTGGACCAAAAGTTCGGCCTACCAGCGTTTTCCGAAGAACTGGAACATACGGTATCCGTCGTCGCCAACGCGACGCACCTGCAACTCATCGGCCTGCATTGCCATCTCGGCTCCCAGATCACCGATCCCGAACTCTTCCGCCCCGCGATCGAGACGATGATCGCACAGATGGACGACATACGACGCACGCATCGAATCATCCTCACCGAACTCGATCTCGGCGGTGGCCATGGGATCGCATACATGCCGGGAGACGCCCAACTGGATCTGACCCGCCTCGCTCACGTCATCGACGAAACTCTCGACGACGCGTGCATCCGAAACCGCTTCCCTCGCCCCGAAATCGTGCTCGAGCCTGGCCGAGCGATCGCCGCGCGGGCCGGAGTCACGCTCTATCGCGTACAGAACATCAAGACGATCAGCGGCGGTCGAACCTTCGTCTCCGTCGACGGTGGGATGAGCGACAACCCTCGGGTGTCGTTGTACGACAGCCACTACGACGTCGAACTGGTGAACCGACATTCGCGCGCACCGCTCCAGGAAGTCACCGTCGCCGGGCGACACTGCGAATCGGGCGACGAAATTGCCGTCGGAGCAAGGCTTCCCGCCGACCTACATGAAGGTGACCTGTTGGCAGTGCCGTGTACGGGCGCATACCACCACAGCATGGCCTCCACCTACAACAGCGTCGGCCGGCCGCCGGTCGTCGCCGTGCTGGGCGGGATTGCGCGGCCGTTGATCAGGCGCGAATCGATCAACGACCTGCTGGCCCGCGAGGTCGGCATCTGACCTCGCGGGCGCCTGAGCCTCAGCGCCTGCGGCGACTACCGGTGCCGAAGATGTTTCGCGAAATCTCGCGTCCCGCAGCCGAAGCCGCCGAGCGCAGGAAACTCTTGACAGCCGAGTTGCCCAAGATCTGCTCGGCGATGTTGGGGCCCTCCGGCTCGGCCGGCGGCGGTGGCGGCAGATCGGGCAGCGACGGAAGATCCAGGGACTGATCCGCTGTCGGAGCACCGGCCACCTTGGCCGTCAGCTTCTCGTACGCCGACTCGCGGTCGATGGTCTGGCCGTACTTCTGATTCAGCGGACTCGACGACGCGGCCGCCTTGATCGCGTCGTTGCCGATGGTGTCCATCAGCGACCTCGGAGGACGAATCTTGGTCCAGGCCACGGGCGTCGGCGCACCCTTTTCCGAGAGTACGGTCACGATGGCTTCACCGATGCCGAGTGAAGTCAGTGCCTTTTCCAGGTCGTAGTGCTCGGTTTTCGGGTACGTGCGCACGGTCTTGTTGAGGGCTTTCTGATCGTCGGGCGTGAAGGCACGCAGGGCGTGCTGAACCCGCGCACCCAACTGTGACAGCACCGAATTCGGAATGTCGGTCGGAAGTTGTGTGCAGAAGAACACGCCGACGCCCTTGGAACGAATGAGCTTGACCGTCTGTTCGACCTGCTGCAGGAAGGCCTTCGACGCGTCCGCGAACAGAAGGTGCGCCTCGTCGAAGATGAACACGAGCTTCGGCTTGTCCAGATCTCCCTCTTCGGGCAGCGTCTGGAACAGGTCCGCGAGCACCCACATCAGGAAGGTGGAGAACATTGCCGGGCGCGCCGCCTGGGCACCGAGTTCGAACAGCGTGATCACACCGGCACCGCCGACGACACGCAGCAGATCCTCGGTTTCGAGTTCTGGTTCACCGAAGAAGGTGTCACCACCATCTGCTTCGAGGTTGACCAACGCGCGCAGAATCACTCCCGCCGTCGCCGAGGAAACTCCGCCGATACCCTTCAGATCGGCCTTGCCCTCAGCGCTTGTCAGGTAGGCGATGACCGAACGCAGATCCTTGAGGTCCAGCAGGGCGAGGCCCTGAGTGTCGGCCCAGTGGAAGATCAGCCCGAGTGTCGATTCCTGGGTCTCGTTGAGGCCCAACACTTTACTGAGCAGGATCGGCCCGAAACTGGCGATGGTCGCGCGCACCGGGATACCGATTCCGTCCGTTCCCAACGACAAGAACTCGACTGGCATCCCAGCGGGAGTCCACGAAT
Source organism: Rhodococcus sp. EPR-134 (assembly GCF_001647205.1). Lineage (NCBI taxonomy): Bacteria > Bacillati > Actinomycetota > Actinomycetes > Mycobacteriales > Nocardiaceae > Rhodococcus > Rhodococcus sp. EPR-134. The sequence goes on along the minus strand of NZ_LVCT01000412.1, from coordinate 12,341 downwards.
CGTCGCCCGTCTCGACTGCGCGAGACTTCATCTTCTCGCTCGGATCCCCCGCCTTCGACAGACCCGAGAGATCGCCCTTGACGTCGGCCATCACAACCGGCACACCCGCGGCGGACAGCTGCTCGGTGATGCCCTGCAACGTCTTGGTCTTGCCGGTACCCGTCGCACCGGCGATCAGACCGTGACGGTTGATCGTCGCCAACGGAATCCGCACCCGCGCGGTGGGATCTGCCACACCGTCGATAACCACCGAGCCGAGCTCGAGTGCCCGCCCCTCGGATGAATAGCCCGCCGCGATTTCAGCGGCAGCACCCGAGGGCGCCTGAGCAGCGGGGGTGGCTCCGGCCGATGCTTCGGCCTCAGCGGCAGCCGCTTCCTTCTCTGCTTCCTCAGCTGCTGCAGCGGCTTCAGCTGCAATCCGAGCGGCTTCGGCAGCGGCAGCCTTGGCAGCTTTCGCCTTCTCCGCCGGCGTCGGCGGCGCTGCTCCGTCCTTCGGATCCACGGTCATCGAAAAGCCCTCCTCGTTGCAATGCGGCGAAGTTCTTGTCATCACCCGAACGCCGTCTTACACACGTCGAGTTTCCACCGCAGACCTTATCCCGCGCCCGCGCGCACTACTGTGTTCCTGGTGCAGGACAAATTGGTATGGATCGATTGTGAAATGACCGGGCTGCGACTCGAGTCGGACAAACTCATCGAGATTGCGGCTCTGGTGACCGACAGCGACTTGAACATCTTGGGCGAAGGTGTGGACATCGTCATCCACGCCGACGACGACGCGTTGGCTGCAATGCCCGACGTCGTGAAGAAGATGCACGCAAAGTCGGGACTGACCGAAGAGGTTCGGAAGTCGACGGTCACCCTCGCCGAGGCGGAGAAAGAGGTGCTCGCGTACATCCGCAAGCACGTTCCCGTCGCCGGTACGGCTCCCTTGGCGGGTAATTCAATCGCCACCGACCGCGGATTCATCTCACGGGACATGACGGCACTGGACACATACCTGCACTACCGGATGATCGACGTCAGCTCCATCAAGGAACTCTCCCGCCGCTGGTACCCGCGAATCTACTTCGGCCAGCCCGAAAAAGGTCTCGCCCACCGGGCACTCGCCGACATCAAGGAATCCATCCGCGAACTCAAGTACTACCGCGGCACTGCATTCGTCGCGGCGCCCGGACCGTCGAGCGCGGAGATCGCAGCCGTCGTAGAGGGCTTGGGTCCCGCCTGACCTGCCGATTGGCTTCCTGACCGACTTTCGCGCTAGTATCTCTTTCGTCAAAGCAGCCGGGTCAAACCGGTGGCCGAGGCAATGGTGGGCGTAGTTCAGTTGGTAGAGCACCAGGTTGTGATCCTGGCTGTCGCGGGTTCGAGTCCCGTCGCTCACCCAAGCGGAACCCCCGAGAATGTCGGAAGACATTTTCGGGGGTTCTTTTGGTTTGTGCGCCAGCCCCAATCTCCCCTTCCACAGCCGGGTGAACGTATCGCTCCCCTTCTCTGACGGGGGCAGCGATACGTTCACCCGAAGTGGGTGGGGTGGCGACCGCGACAAATCGCGCGCTCCCGAGCAACCCGTGCCCGAGCCGAGCGAACGTACCTCTGGTCGCTTCAGATAGACCGAAAGCCACTTTCGCTCACATCGGGGCGGCCGGAATGGCCGCAAATCACCCACCCGAGATCACTCGGGCGACGGTTGCGGCTCCCAGACGCCTGCGACGGTCCCCTCGCGAACGTGTCGCTCGTATGCAGAAACCTTGTCGTGGATGACGGTCAGGTTGTCCTGCAGCGCAGAGATCCTGGATCGAATCAACTCCTCATGCGACTGTAAAAGTGAAAGCCGCTCCTTCTCGTTTCCTGGACCTGACCTGACCAGAGCGGCGAATTCGCGGATCGTGGCGATCGGCATACCCGAGTCTCGGAAGCGATTACACAGCTTCAACCAAGCGACATCGCTTTCGGAGTACACCCGACGCCCACCTGCCGAGCGCGCAACCTCGTGAACGAGCAATTCCTCACGTTCGAAGTATCGAAGGGAATCGATACTGATTCCGGTCTGGACAGCGACGTCACCGATTGACATTTCGCGCATTGCCTGGCGACCTTTCCTTGACCTGGAGTGCACTCCAGATTTTACGGTCGCAGCCATGAATTCCATCCAGCGCAAAATCAACACCGGATACTCTCGAGTCTCCACTGCCAACGACGTACTTGCCGGACAAGATTTAACCGGCACAACTGCTTTGGTCACTGGCGGGTACTCCGGACTCGGATATGAGGTTTCGCAGTCACTTTCTTCGGTCGGGGCGCGAGTTGTAGTTCTTGCCCGCCGACCAGAACAGGCACGGAGCGCGGTGGCCGACATTCCGGGTATCGAAGTGCGAGCGTGCGACCTGTCGGACCCGAGCAGTGTCAGATCGTGTGCGCGAGAAATTCTCGAATCCCGGATCACTCCGGACATCATCATCTGCAATGCGGGGGTCATGGCCTGCCCGGAACTCCGTGTCGGCTCCGGCTGGGAATCACAATTCGCGATCAATCACCTCGGGCACTTTGTACTGGTGAACCTGCTTGTGCCAGCCATGCCCGCAAACGGCTCTCGCGTAGTAGCGGTCTCGTCGGCGGGACATTTTCTGTCGGGAGTGCGTTGGAATGACATACATTTCCGCAACGGTTACGACCGCTGGCTTGCGTACGGTCAAGCCAAGACTGCAAATGCTCTATTCGCTGTACAGCTGGCGAACTCCGGTGCTTCACGCGGTATCAGTGCGTTCTCCGTCCATCCCGGGAGCATCCTCACTCCCCTTCAACGTCACTTCTCGGCATCGGAGAAACACGATCTCGGATGGACGACGTCGAATGGCGACGCCGTGCCGGGGTTCAAGACTCCCTCCCAGGGCGCCGCTACAACGGTGTGGGCAGCGACGGCACCGATACTCGCCGATCACTCCGGCGCGTATCTCCAGGACTGCAACATCGCGGACGTCGCGCAGACTGATGACATGAGCGTCGGCGGCGTGAAGCCTTGGGCTACCGATCCCGCCGACGCACGCAGATTGTGGGCACTGTCCGCTGAGATGACCGGAGTGGACGCGTTCGGTCGACGCTGACACCGAGCGAACGTACCTCCCGTCGCCTCAGACAGACCGAGAGGCACTTTCGCTCACAAAAGGTGTACAGATGCAGAATGCCCCCAACCGGACGGTCGGGGGCATTCTGCCGTTCAAGGCTTCAGGGACGCACTCAGACGTCCGCGTTGCCGGTCTTCCAGACGCTCCAGGGGATGTTCCAGTCACCGAGGCCGTCGGTGCCGGAGAGAGTGCCGCCGACGGTGTTCTTGACGACGACGATGTCCCCACGCTTGGTGTTGTCGTAGACCCACTTGGCGTTGGACGGGCTCAGGTTGAGGCAGCCGTGACTGGTGTTGGAGTAGCCCTGCTGCCCGACCGACCACGGCGCCGAGTGGAAGAAGATGCCGCTGTAGGACATTCGGGTCGCCCAGTCGACGGGGGTCTTGTAACCCTGCGCCGAGGTGACCGGGACGCCGTACGTGGACGAGTCCATGATCATGTTCGCGAAGCGGTCACCGATGATGTAGACGCCGTTGTCGGTAGGAGTGCTGTCCTTGCCCATGGAGGTGGGCATGGTCATGACAGTCTCACCGTTGACCTGGAAAGTGACCTGCTTGGTGTTGTCGTCCGCCGTGGCGATGACGGCATCACCGATGGTGAAGGAACTCTTCGCGTCTTCCTGCCCGAAGACTCCCTTGCCGAGATTGCGCCCGTACACGTTGACGCTCACGTCGACCTTGGTGCCCGGTGCCCAGTAGTTCTCCGGACGCCAACGGACCTCACGATTGTTGACCCAGTAGAACGCACCTTCGACGGCCGGAGTCGTGGTGACGGTGATCGCAGCTTCGGCAGCCTTGCGATCGGGGATGTTCTCGTCGAACTGCACCGCGATGGGCTGACCGATGCCGACCACGTCACCCTCGTTGGGCAAGACGTACGGCTTGGTGACGTTGCCGGGTGCGCTGGTGGTGAAGGACGTGACCGTCGTACTGGCGCCACCCAATCCGAATGCGCGGGCCTCGATTTTGTACTTGCGGTTGTAGCCGAGTGGCTCGGTGGTGGTCCACGACGCACCGTCGGCAGCAATCGCGCCGGCAACTGCCTTGCCGTCCTGATTGACCATCGTCACGTCGGACAGAGCGCCGTCAGCGACGTTGATCTTGACCGGGTCGCCCGGCGAGAAGCCGACAGCGCCGTCGGCAGCGGTCGAGGTGAGTTTCGGCTTGATGAGTTCGGTGAGCGGATTGGAATCGATCGGCGCCGACCCTTCGGTACTGACGTCCTTGCCGCCCGACGTGCACGCGGTCATCAGAACGAGAGCACCGAGAGACGCCGCGATCATCGCCGCGCCCTTCGACGCTCGACCGTTCCCCCCGCGCACGGACAGACCCCACCTTTGACGACTCATCGTTCGACTCCGCTTCACAATTTCTCCGACTAACTTCCGCGTCACATGCGAATCCCACTTACCGGAAGGAAAGTGGGACTTGCGGTATGACTGCGCTGCACCAATGATGCCAGGCGCGCTCGTTACCAACGGTCATGAAAGGCCACGCCGTCAGTAACGTTCAAGTATCAATCGCTCCGAACCGTCCGTTTTGTTACCGCTTTCAGCGGATTTCCTCCGATCGGACTACAGCGGTGACGCCTCCACCTGGCGATTTGCTCCCGAACCGGCGATTCGGCTAATGTTCTGTCTCGCAAGAGCGAGCGCCTATAGCTCAGTTGGTAGAGCAAGTGACTCTTAATCACTGGGTCCGGGGTTCGAGTCCCTGTGGGCGCACTTGCAAAGGTCCCCACCTTCTTCGGAAGGTGGGGATTTTTCTTTGTGTCGTGGTGGACAGGTTGTGGTGAATAGACTTCACAGTTATCGGAACCACGGCCTGGAGGATTGATGACCGAGCGCGAAACCACACCGGGCAGCGAGCTGGCATTTGCCGGGGTTGCGGGTCAGGCCGCTCTGATCCGGTCCGGAGAATTATCGGCCCGCGAGCTCACCGAGAACACACTGCGCCGTATCGAACGCCTCGATTCGACGCTCAATGCTTTTGTGCGGGTTCTCGCAGACGAAGCGCTCGACGAAGCGACACGTCTCGATCAGCGCCAGGCCGACGGCCACAGCCTGGGCCCACTGCACGGAGTCCCGATCGCGATCAAAGACGAGAACGACGTCGCCGGAACGCCGACGACGTACGGCGGTGCGGCAGCAACTCGCATCGCATCGGCCGATTCAGAGGTCGTCCGGCGGTTGCGCGAGGCCGGCGCGGTGATCGTCGGCAAGACGACGATGCCCGAGTTCGGCATCTGGCCCTTCACGGAGACTGCTGCAAACGGCTACACCAGAAACCCTTGGGACACCGGCATATCCACCGGCGGATCGAGCGGAGGATCTGCGTCGGCCGTCGCGTCAGGCATGGTCGCAGCGGCAATCGGCGGCGACGGCGGCGGTTCCATCCGACTGCCTTCGGCGTTCTGCGGGTTGTTCGGACTCAAACCGCAGCGCGGTCGGGTGAGCACCGCGCCGAACCGAAACCTCTGGCGCGGACTCGGCACGCTAGGCCCTCTCACTCGTTCCGTCGAGGACAGCGCGCTCGTGTACGACGTGATAACCGGTACCACCGGGATCGACGACTACACAGCCGAAACGCTCCGCACCAGCTTTGCCGAGTCAGCCGCGTCGGCGCCCGGGCCGCTTCGCATTGCAGTGTCCACCCGGAGTCCGGTCCGGGGCGTCCGCCCGTCCCCGGAGGTCGTTGCCGCGGTGCATTCGATCGCAGAGATGTTGAGCGCGTTGGGACATCACGTCGAAGAGCACGATCCCGAGTACCCGGACGCAACTGCAGCATTTCTCCCCCAGGTGCTCGGCGGCGTCCGCGACGAAGCACTGCGCGTCGATCATCCAGCGTTACTCGAGAAGCGCACACGAGCACTCGCGTCGATCGGCCGGATAGCCGCTCCCGCGCGCGTCGGGAAATTCGCTTACCGCAAAGGTGAGCGAATCGCAGCGACGGTCAACCAGGTCTTCGACACCTTCGACCTGGTCCTGATGCCGACCACGCCAGCGCTGCCACGCCCGATCGGACAACTCGAAGGAACCGGCCTTCTGTCAGCAGTCCGCAAGGCGTTGCCGATCGCCGCCTACTGTTCGATCTGGAATGTCTGCGGCAACCCGGCGGCCGCTGTGCCCGCCGGGTTCTCCGAACGCGGACTCCCCCTGAGCGTCCAACTGGTCGGGCGCAGCGGTGGTGAACCGACCATTCTCGCCGTCGCACAGCAGTTGGAAAGCACCGTCCGCTGGCCGGATTCGCACCCTCCACACTCGTGACTTCCGGAAGCGATGTAACCATCGTCACCACGATGAACACGCGTTTTGCAAACTCCTGAGCCTGTCGGCTAATGTTCTGTCTCGCAAGAGCGAGCGCCTATAGCTCAGTTGGTAGAGCAAGTGACTCTTAATCACTGGGTCCGGGGTTCGAGTCCCTGTGGGCGCACTTGCAAGAAGGCCCCCACCTCACCAGGTGGGGGCCTTCTTCATGTTCTGTCTTCGACAACTCGGGTCAGCGAATGATCTTCCGGACCACGAGTAGTCCCACCACTGAACCGACTGCGATCAGCGCGTACTTCACTGCCGGCTCGTTGAGCTTGGCGAGCACCGTCTTCTTGGTGTTCTCGACCAGCCGCTTCGGGTTGGTGCGGACCGTCAGTTCGTCGAGTGTGCTCGCGAGCTGGTTACGCGCCTTCTCGATCTCGCGTTCGATGCTCTCGGTGTCCCTGGGCACGTGTCCTCCAACTTGTCTGTGTTCTGCTGCTCTGTGTGCGGGTCTGCTGTGCGGACGCAGCGCGCCGACACTTCGCTCTACCGTAGAGGAGCAGAATGCCCTCGCGCCCACCTGCCGCGCAATTTCTCGACTAACCTCGATTCCCGTGACCGAGAACAGTAGATTGTCCGCCGGCGACGTCGCGCCGGATTTCACGCTCCCAGACGCCGATGGCAACGAGGTTTCCCTTCACGATTACCGTGGCCGCAAGGTCATCGTGTACTTCTACCCGGCGGCCAGCACCCCGGGGTGCACCAAGCAGGCCTGCGACTTCCGTGACAGCCTCGCCGAGCTGAACGGCGCCGGCCTCGAAGTCATCGGAATCTCGCCGGACAAGCCCGCAAAACTCGCGAAGTTCCGCGATACCGAAGAGTTGACCTTCCCGCTGCTCTCCGATCCCGAGAAGGCGACGCTCGAAGCCTGGGGCGCGTTCGGTGAGAAGAAGATGTACGGCAAGACCGTCCAGGGCGTCATCCGCTCGACGTTCCTCGTCGACGAGGAAGGCAAGATCGAGGTGGCCCAGTACAACGTCCGGGCCACCGGCCACGTCGCCAAGCTACGACGCGATCTGTCGGTCTAACTCCCGTACCGGCTCAAGAACAGAGCCTCCGCGAAAGCGAGATTCTCGATCTCCGACGGGTCGACGCTTTCGTCGGGCGCATGAATGCGGCATTGCGGTTCCTCGACGCCGATCAACGCGATCTCCGCGTCGGGGAACTGCTCGGCCAGTGCACTGCACAGCGGTATCGATCCCCCTTGGCCGGCAAATCCGACTTCGCGGCCGTAGGCATCGGTGAGCGCGGACTTCAGCTGCGCGAAACCTGCACCCTCCGTCGAGGACGAGAACGGCGATCCCGTCGATTCCGGAACGACCTCGATGTGGACGCCCCACGGCGCCGCCGCGCGGAGGTGGTCCGTCAACAACTTCTGTGCCTGCGCCGGATCCGTGCCAGGCGGGACACGAAGATTCAGGCGCGCCGACGCGCGGGGCGTGATCGCCGCCGCCGAACCCACGACCGGCGGGCAGTCGATACCCAGGATGGTCAGCGCCGGACGAGCCCACACCTGCTCGGCGACCGAACCGGAACCAGTCAGCTGCACCCCTTCGAGCACCCCGGCGTCGGAGCGGAACTGATCGCCGTCATAACTGACACCCGCCCATTCCTGGTCGTTGGTCAAGCCTTCGACAGTGGTGTTTCCGGCGCTGTCGTGCAGCGTCGAGAGTATGTGCACCAGCGCGGTGATCGCATCGGGCGCCGGTCCACCGAAGACACCGGAGTGAATCTCACCCTCGAGCGTCGACACGTGGACCACAACGTTCGCGATCCCGCGCAATGACGTCGTGATCGTTGGCTCCCCGACTTCGGTGTTGCCGGTATCGGCGATCAGGATCATGTCGGCTGCAAAAAGTTCGGGCCGCTCTCGCACCAGATCCTCGAGACCGCCAGTGCCCATCTCCTCGGATCCTTCGGCGACGAGCGTCAGGTGGACGCTCGGGTCCACACCGGCTGCGGCGAGCGCTCGCAGAGCTGTCAGATGCATGACGACGTTGCCCTTGCAGTCGGAAGCGCCCCGTCCGTACCACCGTCCGTCGCGCTCGGTGAGCGTGAAAGGCGGGGAGCCCCAGAGCTCTTCGTTTCCGGGCGGCTGAACGTCGTAGTGGCAGTACAGCAGAACGGTCGGAGCACCGCCCGGGCCTGGTCGACGCCCGACAACCGCGGCCGAACCGTCGGAGGTCTCGATCGCCTCGATATCGGCGAAACCCTGAGCCCGGAATGCCTCCAGGACCCAATGCGCAGCGGCCGCGCATTCTTCCGGCGGGTACTGCCGTGCATCGGCAACGGACTTCATCGCCAAAAGTGCACTCAGATCCTCACGGGCACGCGGCATGAGTTCACCTACCGCGGTTCGCAGTTCTTCCGTCATCGTCTCCCTCTCCTCGGCATCGAATCTCGGTGTGCCCGAAGAATCTCAGTCTGCCCGAATCGGACGTAGGCAGGCGCCAGGATCGCCGTTGCGCCACACCGCGCAGCAACCTCTTCGGCTACTGGACAGTTGGTCACCTAGTATCGAGGTGTGGCAACAGCATCGGGACTCGTGTGCGCGCACCTGCGCGGTGCGTTTCGACCGATCACGACCGCCGAAGTAGGTGGCCGATGACACCGGATAATGCACAAGTCCCAAATTCGACAGAAAACACCGATAGCCTGGAAGACGTGCAGCCCACGACTCGTCACCGCGCGCGGCGACGAATCGACCCAGCACTGGAGAATCCCCAGAGCCTCGAAGAACCGCAGGAACTGCTGCCGCGCAAGCGTCCGACGCAAGAGCGCAGCCAGCGTAAATTCGACGCACTCCTGGCTGCGTCACGGGAACTCCTCACCGATGTCGGTTTCGAATCGTTCACCTGTGAAGAAGTCGCGGCACGTGCTGACGTCCCGATTGGGACGCTTTACCAGTTCTTCGCGAACAAGTACGTCATCGTGTGCGAATTGAACCGCCAGGACCTCGTCGGGGTCCAGCACGAGCTTGCTCAGTTCGGCGGCGAAGTACCCTCGCTCGACTGGTTGCGGTTCCTGAACAGTTTCGTCGATCACATGGCCGGGCTGTGGACGTCTGATCCGTCGCGCCGCGAGGTCTGGCTGGCGATGCAGTCGACGCCGTCCACGCGGGCAACCGGAGTCATTCACGAAAAGCAGTTCGCCGAGACCGTAGCGAAAATGCTCGGCCCGTTGACGCCTCGTACGCGGCGAGATCGTCGCCTGATGATGGCGGAAGTTCTTGTCCACGTGGTGTATTCGATGCTCAATTTCTCGGTTCAGGACGGTCAGTCGCATGCCGACGCCGTCGCCGAACTGAAAAGGTTGATGATCGCGTATCTCCTCGTCGCCGAGAAGGAATCCCGCACGAAGGACTAGTCGAACGACAAAGAGCCGGTCTCCCCTTGGGAGACCGGCTCTTTCGTGTCCGGCAGTGCTACTCCGGGTCGGATTCGATGACCGCGAAAGCGCCCGCCATGTCCCCGTCGTGCGTGAGCGAAATATGAATCTTCACTCCGGTCAGGTGTTTGGCCACGTCACCGCGAAGCCGGATGCCGGGGCGCCCCCAGGCGTCCGAGACGACCTCGATCTGATTGTGGATCATTTCCCCCAGCACCGGTGGGCCGGCGAAGAGAGCAGTGGACCATGCCTTGATCACTGCTTCCTTCGCAGCCCACCGGGCGGCGAAATGTCGTGCCGGTTCGGAGCTCCGGGTAGCGGCGTCTCGACGCTCGCCCGGTGTGAAGTTGTCGAGCATTGCCGTTCCCGGCCTGTTCAATTGCTCGGCGAACTCCGACACCGTCACGAGGTCGAAACCGATACCCAGAACTCCCATACCGTGACTACTACTTGCAGCCGGGCAGATTCGAGCGGTACACCTGGTCTGCGCCGAGTCGTGCGTCCTCGCTCAGCAGCATGTCCGCTTCGAGCTGACGCGACGCCTTGGCCGGCGTTCCGTCGGCACCGAGGCGACGATCCGCCGGGCGCTCGTAGAGGCTGTCGCCACCGCACATCGCCTTCGCGAGGCGACGCTGACCGTCGATCGTCCGCTGCTGGGCCGCAGCAACATAGGCGTCACGCTTGTCGGCCGGAACCGACTCGACGAATGCCTGCGGGTGCACGACTGCGATCAGTCCGGAGACGTGACCGAAGCCGAGGCTGGTCAGCAGGCCGGCACGCAGCGGAAGATGCTCACCGAACTTGAGCGGCTGACGTGCCCACACGAGGTGCTCGAACTCGGCCATCTTGTCGTCGACGCAGTCGAGGCTGCGGTTCGGCGGGACGATGCCCTGGCTCAGTACCTGGCAGAGCCCGATCAGCTGGAAGGCTGCGGCACCACCCTTGGCGTGACCGGTCAGGCTCTTCTGCGAGACCACGAACATCGGCGCGCCTTCACTGCGTCCCAATGCCCCGGCGAGGCGCTCGTGCAGCTCCGCCTCGTTGGGATCGTTGGCGGCAGTGGAGGTGTCGTGCTTGGAGATCACGGCGATGTCGTCGGCGCTCACGCCGAGAGCGTTGAGCGAGAGTGCAAGCTGCGAATCCGCTCCCCCACGTCCGGCGCCCAGTGCTCCGAGTCCCGGTGCCGGGATCGAGGTGTGGACACCGTCGGCGAACGATCCGGCCCAGGCGACCACACCGAGGACGGGAAGACCCATCTCGAGTGCCAGGTCACCGCGAGCGAGGAGAATCGTTCCGCCACCGGCCGACTCGACGAATCCGCCGCGGCGACGATCGTTGGCCCGCGAGAAGCGGCGATCCTCGATGCCCTTGGCATGCATGTCCTCGGTCTTGGCAGTGGCCGACATGTCGCCGAAGCCGATGATGCCTTCCGTGCTCAGATCGTCGAACCCGCCGGCAACAACCAACTGCGCCTTGCCGAGTCGGATCTTGTCGACGCCTTCTTCGACGGATACCGCTGCCGTGGCGCAGGCGGCGACGGGGTGAACCATCGCGCCGTAACCGCCGACGTACGACTGAACGACGTGCGCTGCAATGACGTTCGGCAGCGCTTCCTGCAGGATGTCGTTCGGACGGTTCTCGCCGAGCAGCGTGTCGATGTACAGGCTCCTCATGGAGGTCATGCCGCCCATGCCGGTGCCCTGCGTGTTGGCGACCAGGCTCGGGTGTACCCAGCGGAGCAGTTCGCTCGGAGTGAAGCCGCCGGTGAGGAAGGCGTCCACCGTTGCGACTATGTTCCAGAGGCCGACGCGGTCGACCGAATCTGCCATGTCGGCGGGGATGCCCCACTTGGTGACGTCGAAGTTGGTCGGAATCTGACCGCCCACACTACGAGTCAGCTTCATCTTGCGCGGGACGCGGATCTCAGTGCCTGCGCGGCGGGTGACCGTCCAGTCTCCGGACTCGGCGGAAACCGTCGCCGTCGTGTTCTCCGGATCGGATTCGACGAAGGCCTGAGCCTCTGCCTCACTGCCGACCACGAAGCTCAGATCCTTGTCCAGGAACACGGAGGTGAGCAGCGGAGCGGTGTTGTCGATCATCGCGCCCTCGTCGACGTAGCGACGGATGCCGCAACGCTCGACGACTGCGTCGTGGTACTTGTCGGCGATTTCCGCCTCGGGTACCAGGTCACCGGATTCGACGTCGTACCAGCCCGGCTTGGGGTCGTTCTCCCAGACGATGAGTCCGGTGTTCCACGCCAATTCGAGAACGCCTGCGGCAGAGAGCTGCTCGTCGACCTCCATCTCGAAGCGGGTACGCGAGGAACCGTAGGGTCCGAGCTCTCCGGCACCCACGATGACCACGAGGTCCGCGGGGGTGACGTCCAGTTCGGGCCAGCTCGGAGCCTTGACCGAGTCGTCGATGCGAGCCGGCGCGGGCAGCGCCAGGATGCTGGACTCGTCCACTGCTTCGTCGACAGCTTCGGCGATCTCGGCAACCTCGGCAGCTTCCTTGGCCAA
>NZ_LVCT01000411.1:0-9817 GCF_001647205.1 Rhodococcus sp. EPR-134 | reverse complement strand
CCGTCTTCAGCAGTTGGGTCGCCATCTCCTGGGTGGACCAGGTGCGGACGCCCGCAGCTTCGACCGCGTCGACGATCGGATCGTTGTGACCCATGAGTCCGGTTCCGCGAACCCAACCGATGACCGCGTGTGCCAACGTGACCCGCTCGGCCCAGTTGCGCTCGGCCTTCCAGCGGTTGACCACGGCGATCAGCGAAGCCTTGGCCTCACCGTATGCACCGTCGCCGCCGAACGTTCCGCGGTTCGGCGAACCGGGCAGCACCACGTGCAGGTGCGTGTCGACATCGCTGTCGTAACCGATCTTCGACAGACCGCCGATGAGGCGCTCCACCGACCAGAGCAGCACGCGCATTTCCATTTCGGCGCGAGCGCCGGCGTCGGAGAGTTCGCCGCCGACACGGGGAGCTGCGAACGGGAAGAGCATCGTCGGCGTCATGGCCGGCTTGATGAGCTTCTTTGCGCCGCCTGCGTTCTCGGTGGCCTCGTTGCCGATCCAGTCGATCAGCGCGTCGACGTCGGTGTACGACGCCATGTTCGCGGGAACCACCCAGAGGGCTGCACCGGCGCGAGCGTTCTCGCGGTACAGGTCGCGGTAGAAGCCCAGACGCTGACCGTCGAGTCGCGAGGTGGTCACGAATACCGTTGCGCCACCGGCAAGGAGCTTGCCCGTGACCGCTGCCGCGATGGAACCCTTGCTGGCGCCCGTCACTACTGCGACCTCGCCTGCCCACTCGGGTGCGTCGGATTCTGCCGCAGCAGCCGCATCAGCGATGCGGGTGTAGACCTCGGCGAGTGCGGTGCGGCCTTCGTCGGTTGCACGGGTGGCCCACCACTTCGCCTGTGCGGCGACGGTGGAGCCGGCACCGATGAAGTTCTCGACCGACAACGCGGTGTCACCGAGCCAAATGCGAGCGAGATCCTCACGCGCACTTGCCCAGCGGTCGTCGAGCAGAACGGCCTTCTGCGCGTCGAATGCCGGAGCAACCAGACGCGGCCAGTCGGAGCCGAGTTCAGCCGAGACCAGGTCGACAAGTTCGGTGTCCTCGACCGTCGCGACTGCCGTTTCTTCGTTCAGTCCGAGCTGCTCGAGTACCAGGCGTGCGGCCGAGGCCAGAACGCCGTTGCGACCGGTGATGTTCTCGGTGAACTCACCCAGAGCAGCTGCGTCGACAGTTCCGCCGCTTCCGCCGCCGGTAGCGGGCAACGAGACGCTGACTCCACGAGCAGACCCGACCGAGGCAACTGCGCTGTCGATGACTGCGTCCACTGCTGCCGCGTCGGCCAGTGCGCCGGAGCTCAGGCCACCGAGGTCGCCGCCGCGGATGCTGGCGCCGTCACGAGTACCGAGAGCCACTGCTGCGGTGACGTGGTGTGCCCAGCCGTCGCCCAGTTCCCAGACCTTCTTGACGCGGTCGGCGATGTAGCCGGGACGCTTGCCCGAGGGGCCAAAGACCTTACGCAGGTGATCGTTGATCGAATCGGAGAGCACCGGTCCGAACGGCTTGTACGTACGGGCGAGCTTGTCGACGGTTGCCCCCAGGGAGCCCATGTCGGCGTCTGCGGCCCCGTCGATGGCACCGAGGGAGAGCTCGGAGCCGAGGTCGACCAGAAGCTGGTTGCGACGCGAGGAAACGCCGTCGCACAGTGCCTCGATCGTGTCCGCGGGGCCGACCTGATCGGGACGGAGCTTGGTCCACAGGCTGATCAGGACCTTCGTGGCGTCGGGCGCCTTGAAGGTGAGGTCGTCCGGACGCGGTCCACCCGAAGGTGCAGCCGGCGCGGCAGCGGCAACCGGAGCAGCGGCCGCGGCGGCCGGAGCAGCCTGCGCGGCAGGCGCTTCGATCTCGTCGTCGTCATCGACAGCGGGGTCGACGTCGGTGCCGTAGACGATCGCAGCTTCGCGCTCGACGTTGAGAACCTCGACCGGGTAGCCGAAGCGGCCCGGCAGCTTGAGGGTCTGCGACGCGAGGTTCGCGACGGTCGGGGCAGCGCCGAGACCGATCTCGACGAAGCGTTCGACCCCGAGCCCTCCTTCGGACTCGTCACCGAAGAGCAGGTCCTGCGTCTCGATCCAACGGACCGGGCTGGCGAACTGCCAAGCCAGCAGCTCGATCAGGATGATGCGGGACAACTCGTGAGTGCGCGTTGCGTAGCTGTCGAAGTCTGCGAGGACTTCCTGCAGCGGCTCGGACGGCACCAAGTCGGCGATTTCCTGAACGAAGTCACGACGCAGCGAGAACGGCTTCGGAACCAGGTTCGGGATGTAGCGGCCGATCAGGATGTCCGGGTCGATGTCGTGCGGGAGCAAGTCCTGCAGGCACACGCGGAAGTCCGCCACGCCACCGCGAAGGACGGTGGAGTGGAACGGCACGTCGATGCCGGGAACCTGGATGTATGCCCGCTTGCCACCGAATTCTGCTCGGCGACGATCGATTTCGACCTCGAGTGCGTCGAGACCGGCTACCGAACCGGCAATGGCGTACTGGCTGCCGCGCAGGTTCAGGTTGACGATTTCGAGGAACTCACCGGAGGTCTCGGCGACACCGGCGACGAAGCCCTGCACGTCGTCGTCGGAAACACCGATCTGCGACGGGCGGATAGCGGCCATGCGGTAGTCGGAGCGTCCGGCTTCGTCGCGGGGAACGAGCTGATGCATGGCCGAGCCACGCTGGAAGACGACCTCGAGAAGCGCTTCGAGCGGGAAGACCTCGGCGACAGCGGCGAGTGCGTTGTACTCACCGACAGAGTGACCGGCCAGAAGCGAATCCTCGATGAAGGTTCCGGACTCGCGCAGCTCGGCAACCTGGGCAACACCGAGAACGGCCATGGCCACCTGGGTGAACTGGGTCAGGTGCAGGACACCGTCGGGATGCCTGTGCTCGACACCACGGGCCTTGACGGTCACCGGGTTGTCTCGCACGACAGCGAGAATCGAGAATCCGAGCGCCTTACGAGTGTGCTTGTCCGCGCGCTCCCAGACGTCGCGGGCGGCCTTGGAGCGTGCGCGAGCGTCGAGGCCCATGCCCGGGCGCTGAATGCCCTGGCCGGGGAAGGCGTAGACGGTCTTCGGTGCGGCAGTGCGGCCGGTGGCGACCATGACCAGTTCGCCGTCGATGCGGCAGCCGACCTCGACGATTTCTGCGCCCTGGTCGATGCCGACACGATCGACACGGACGTCGATCTCGGCGCCGGGTCGAACCATCCCGAGGAAGCGAGCTGTCCAGGCGGTCAGGCGGCGCGGCGGGACGCGGGTCTCGGCCGGGTCGACTGCGGTGACTACCTGCTGCGCTGCGGCGGAGAGCCACATGCCGTGCACGATCGGGGTTCCGAGGCCGGCCAGCAGAGCGGCGTTGTCGGAGGTGTGAATCGGGTTGTGGTCACCGGAAACCTGAGCGAAGGCGCCCATGCTGACCGGAGCGAGGATCTTCGCGTCACGGCGACGACGACGCGAGGTGTCGACAGCCGCATCGCTGATCGATCCACCGGCGCGAGCCGGGTCGGCGAGTTCGCCTGCACCGGTGCGTCCGCGGATCGCGAAACGCTCGGTCATGGTGACGACTGCGGGGGCGTCGAGGCCCTCGCCGAGCATGGCACCGACCTCGACCTTGACCTCGACGACACGACCGAGGTCGGTGTCGAGAACCGAGGCGACCTCGGCATTGACCACGAGAATGCTTGTCTCGGAGGGAAGCTCACCGACGAAGTCGACGGTGTGGTCGAGGTGGACCAGGTCGAGCATGCCTTCGATAACGGAAAGACTATCGAGCTTGGCTGCGCCGAGGACTGCGAACACTGCAGGCCAGCATGCTCCGACGACGACGTCCGGAACAGCCTTGCCGCTGACACTGAGCGTGGCGGGCAGACCGGAACCGGTGACACCGGCGTGATCGGCGATGCGATCGGGAACCCACGCGACGTTGAGGCGAGCCTTGCCGTTCTTGACTGTCGGAAGTTCCTGTCCGGCAGCAACTGCCAGGAGCGCGGACATCGCACCTTCGGCATCGGCTTCGGTGACAACCGGAGCGCCGCCGTCGACGACGGACTCGGGGATCGTGATCGTGATGTCGACCGACTTGCCTGCCACCAACGGAACCGAAAGCAGCACGTGCGAGGAATCGACGACGGTCAGACTGGAACCGGTGGTGCCGTGAACTGCCTTGTCGGCAGACTCTGCACTCCACTCGTCGAGGTCGCCGAGACGACGGACGGGGTTCTGGGTCAGGCGGCCGGCCCACTGGAGGTCAGGAGCCGAGAGAACGGCGTCGAGAAGTCCGGGTGCGGAATCCTGGTGGCGACGGCTCGCGAGTGCAACCGGAGTGGTTCCGGCAGCAACCAATTCGTCGTAGGTCGCCTTCTCGAAGCGATCGAGCAGGTCACCGACCGGCTCGTCGACACGGGTGATGCCGGCGACGGCAACGGTGCCGGGGATGACGCAAACCTGATCGGCGGTGTAGCGGGGGTCGTGTGCCTGCCACAGGGAGTCGCTGCGCCACCAACGACGCACGTCACCGTCGACGACGGGAACGAAGTTGACCGGCTTGCCCGGCGTCTTGCACAACGAGATGAAGAACGAGACGTCTGCGGGATGCAGAACGGTGGTCGAGTAGTCCGGGTACGACGCCTGCAGTGCGCAGATTGCAGCCTCGGGGCGCTCGAGGGTCTCGGCGTCAGCGAACAGCGTGGGGATCGGGCCGCGGTCGACCGGGTGCAGACGCGCCTCGGTGCGCTGGAGCATCTCGCCGAAGCGAGCACGCCAGGTGATGTCGAGCCACGGGCTCGACGTCGCCTCGACGATGGCGTCCTGAAGATCGGCGCCGCAGTCGAATTCCTTCGCCGCGTCGATGCCGACGGTCAGCTCGAGGTAGCGGCGCAGCCACTGTGCGTACGTCATGGTCTCGACGTCGCCGAAGTACGGCTTGGCGGTGACGTCGAGGGCGGCGATGATCTCGTCGCGGCGCTCGGCCACTGCCTCGGAATCGCCGGCAACCTCGTCGAGGAGGCGACCGGTACGCGAAGCCGCGTTGTCGATCTCGTGGATGTCGGCACCGAGCTGGCTACGGCCGGAGGCCATTCCGCCTTCAGCGGTACCTGCACCGACCCAGTCCGGCGTACCGGGTGTGTCGACGAGGAGCTGCTTGACCTCGGGAGAGGTGGTGGCCTCGAGAGTCGCCATGGCTGCGGTGCCGACCAGGATGCCGTCGACGGGCATGGCCGGGAAACCGGCTGCGGCAGACCAGCGACCGGTCAGGTAATCGGCTGCGCGCTCGGGTGTTCCGATGCCGCCACCGACGCAGATGACCAGGTTCGGGCGTGTACGCAGCTCGGCGTACGTGTCGAGGAGCAGGTCGTCGAGGTCTTCCCACGAGTGGTGTCCGCCGGCGCGGCCGCCTTCGATGTGGACGATGACCGGGAAGTTCGGAACCTCGTTGGCGATGCGGATCACGGAGCGGATCTGCGCCACGGTGCCGGGCTTGAATGCAATGTTGGTGATGCCGATCTCGGACAACTCGTCGATGAGAGCAACAGCCTCTTCGAGTTCCGGGATACCGGCGGTGACGATGACGCCGTCGATGGGAGCACCGGCGGTACGGGCACGCTGCACGAGGCGCTTGCCACCGAGTTGCAGCTTCCACAGGTACGGGTCGAGGAACAGGGAGTTGAACTGGACCGCGCGGCCCGGCTCGAGCAGCATCTTCAGCTCTGCGACACGGTCTTCGAAGATTTCTTCGGTGACCTGCCCGCCACCGGCAAGCTCGGCCCAGTGACCGGCATTGGCTGCCGCGGCAACGATCTTGGCGTCGACCGTCGTCGGCGTCATACCTGCGAGCAGGATGGGTGAACGACCGGTCAGCTTCGTGAACGCGGTCTCGACGCCGATACGGCCGCCGGGAAGCGCAACGGGCTTCGGCGCGAACTCGGACCACGAACGTGAGACCTCAGGTGCTGCACCGGGTGTGAGCAGATTGCGGTGTCCGCCGCGGGTGGCTGCGGCAATGATGCCGATGCCCTGTCCACGCAGCGAAGAGGACGTCATACGGGTCAGCTGATCGCTGGGTCCGAGATCGAGAATCCACTTGGCGCCGGCGGAGATTGCGCCGTCGACAGCCTCGACCCAGTCGACCGGATCGACGAGGACACCCTGCGCAAGTTCGCGCGCACGGTCCGCGTCGAGACCGCAACGGGTCGCCCAGCTGCCGACGAGTTCGACGGCCTCGGTCAATGCGGGGTGATGGAAGCCGATTTCGGTGTCGAGCGGATCGAAGGACGGCGCGAAGACGGAACCGCCACGCTTCTTACCCTCACGCTCGCGGGCTTCCTCGGCTTCGATCTGTTCACAACGCTCTTGCACGCGTGCCAGCTGAGCGGGCGGCCCGGCGAGAACGACGCGGCGACGGCCGTTGCGGATGGCGAGGACAGCCGCGCGCTCAGGCGCCACACCCTCGGCAAGCTCGGCGACGACGGCGGCGAGACGCTCGGGATCGACGCCCGAGACCGCAACCATCGGCTTCGCGGAGGCGCCGGCGATGACGCCGCGGCGACGGCCGACCAAGCTGGCAGCAGCACCGACGAGCTGTGCGACGGCGAGGAGTTCACCGTCGTCGTTGCCCTGCGCGGCTACGGCAGCCGTGGCCAGAAGGCCCTGCGAGTGGCCGATGACGGCAGCCGGCGGGTTACCGGCTACATCCAGACCCTGAGCGGAGAGTGCACGCAACGCCGCAAGCTGCGTGAGGAAGACGCCGGGGAGTGACACCGGAGCTGCGGTGAGCGCGGCAGCGGAAGGCCCGGCCGACTTCTCACCTTCTTCTTCGTCGACGATCTCGGCTTCGAGCATCCACGCGATCGGATCGAATCCGACCGGGCGAACCACGAGGAGATCCTGTGCGACGGGCGCGAGGCGTGCGGCTGCGTCATTGACCAGATCGGTCAGAACGGGCTCCAGGCCGTTGTCACGGCTGAGCTCCTCGAGCGAGGTGAGCCAGGGAGCGCCCTGTCCACCGAAAGCGATTGCGTAGGAAACGCCGTTGTTCAGCGAATCGACGAGGGCACCTTTGCTGGTCGTGCGGGACTGTCCCCCATCGACGCCGAAACGGCGTCCACCCTTCGAGTCGCGTCCGTTTCCTGTAGGTGTCGTGTCATCGATCGTCACGCGTACGTCCTCTCCTGGTCACCTCTGCGGCGAGGTGGGATTTGCGGTGTGCTGCCCGGCTGAAGTGCTCGCGAATTCGTCGAGAGAATCGACGGAGTCAGGGCGTTCGTGCAAGACAAGGTTTACACAGAATCATGAGGATTTCCTCACGTTTGTCGGCACCCTGGAAATCTGGACTTTCGGGGCCGTGATCTTCCTCACGAGACTTCGAGAAAGTGACTCGCGAGTAGGTCGCGAACGCCCTGCCTGGGACTGTTACCGGGATTTTCAGAAACCTGAGGAACCCCTCATATTTATTGTTACCAATTCGTGACCTCCTTGACGGACGGTCGATCCCGTGCGTTCCGGGCCACAATCTGTCGGACTCCTTCGCTACGTTCAGCGCGTCCACACCGGACAACTTCTCGGGGGGGAGAAATCATGAAAGACACAGACGTAGTCAGAGCGGCCGAATTCATCGGCGCCGAGCTTCCGCGCGAGGCGTGGCCGCATTGGAATCAGGGATGGCCGCGCGAGTCCGAAGCCGCCCTTCTCGATGCGATCTTCTCGTCGCGCGCCGCCTATGGAACACCGAAGACCGGAGTCCGCGCCGTCGTCGACCGTTGGCGCACACACCGCTCGGTAGCCGCCGACGATCGCCTCGACAGCTTGTCCGCTCTCGCCGCCTTCACCGACCGTGGCGACGAGCTCGCAACGATTCTCGGCAATCGCCAGCGCGTGCCGGGCAACTACTTCACCAAAGCCGAGGGTGCGGCTCGCGCGGCCAAGGCGCTCGTCGAATCCGGTTGCAGGTCCAGTGCCGACGTCGAGGACACCGAAAGCCTCCGTTCGGCAGTTGTCTCCGTTCCGGGGCTCGGCCCCAGGACCTTCGAGACGCTGGTGTTCCTGTCCGGGAAGTTGACGGTAACTTCGATAGATCTACTTGCACGGTTCGCCACCGAAGCAAGCAGTGGTGAGGAATTGTTGTCGAGCACCGACGCAGCCGAGTTGCTCGTTGCGGTTGCCGAACATCTCGATGTCGATGTTCAAACGCTCACCCACGCTGCGTGGCGGTATCAACGCACGGCCGAGCAACCTCGCCGGTCGAAGAAATCCACCATGCCGCCCGCAGCGGATCCACTCGCCGAAACGGCCTGAGAGCGGGCGGGCGCATCCCGACCAGGGTGGTGTGCCCGCGAGCGATTCCACTCGCGTATCCTTTGAATTCCGCGCGCGAGTGGCGGAATTGGCAGACGCGCTGGATTTAGGTTCCAGTGTCTCAGGACGTGGGGGTTCAAGTCCCCCCTCGCGCACAACGAAGAGCCCCGCCGGATCTGATCCGGCGGGGCTTTTTCGGTTCTCGTGAGCAAGGTCAGCGCTTTCGATCCTTGACCGGTGGAGTCATGTACGTCGTCCGACTCGGTGTCAGCCCCAGACGGACCGAGCTCTCCAACCAGGTGATCGCCGAGGCCGTCGGATCCACAACCGGAACGTGAATCCCTTTGCCATGCAGCCTGTCTCGGACCGCACTGGTCACACCGAGCATCCCGGTGCAACCGAGAACGACGGTGTCGGCCTCGCCGTTCTCCACTGCCGCAGACGCCTGAGCGGCCAGTCGATCGATCAGTTCCTCCCGATCGGTGAGGCCCAGCACCGGCATGTCCACGACTCGAATACTGCCCAGCCGATTGTCCAGCCCATACCGCCGAGTGAGCGATCGGAGCATCGGCACGACATTCGGCAGGATGGTCACGACACCGACGCGATCGCCCAGACTCATCGCTGTCAGAAATGACGGCTCGAAGCCGCCGACCACCGGAGCGTCGATGACCTCTCGGGCGGCATGCACTCCGGGATCGGCGAAACACGTGATGAACACACCGTCGACGCCGTCGGCTGCCGCCTCCTCGACCCGCTGCACGATCCCGGGGCCGGCAAGTGCCTCGTCGTACTCGGACTCGATGCTCGCCGTGCCAGAGAGCAGTGACACGACGTCGACCGTCGTACCGGGCGCCGCCCAGTGCTCCACCTCGGCTGTCACCGCCGGAGTCAGTGTGGTGTCGATGACCGGGCGAATCACTCTGATGTGCATGAAACACTCCCCTGCTTTCGGATACGCGCCGAGGTTATCGATGCAGCACAGCCGGGAGAATGTGTTCAGTGCCCTGGCGTTGCGGGTGAGGATGGGCATAGCGCACAGGTGCTGCGGGACGGCCTCTACGACACGCCGTGGCACGGCTCCTACGACACGCCGTGGCACGGCTTCTACGACACCGTGTCGGAGATCGCAGGGCGAGGCACTATAGCTCTCAGGTACCGTCTTAGTGTGTCCAAGAACGCTACTAAACGCCGACCTGCGCTGATTCTGCTGGTCATCGTGTCAGCTGCCGGCTGCCTCGCGCTCGGCTGGTGGCAGTGGGAGCGCTTCGAAGCCGTCGGAGGCTCGGGACAGAATCTCGGGTACGCGTTCCAGTGGCCGCTGTTCGCGGCGTTTGTCGTGTACGCGTATCGCAAGTTCGTTCAGCTCGAAGACGTGGACCCCGAAGAGGCCGAAGCCGAGGAAGCCGCCGCGGAGCCGCGTGAGATTCCCGCCGACCTCTTGCCGCAACGCCCGCGGGCCGAGTTCGACGATGTGAACCTCGACGTCGACGACCCTGAAGCCCGCCAAATGCTGGAATACAACGACTACCT
>NZ_LVCT01000410.1:0-4497 GCF_001647205.1 Rhodococcus sp. EPR-134 | reverse complement strand
ATCTCGGTCAGTGTGCGGGACGAATCGACCTCGGCAGCAGTCCAACTGGGCGCCGCGCCCACCACGAGATCCGAAACGAGTACTGGTACATCCTCGGCAATCGAGGTGAGCACTCTCGACAGCTGTCGGGTAACCGCGTCGGCGCTCGAAGGATCGAATGCGCTCGCGGCATAGATGAGCGCTCCGGTCAATGAACCGTCGTCAGCGGGTGCGAGCGAGACATGCATGGGGAACTTCGTTGTCGCGGTCTCGATTTCGCGAGCCTCGATCGTGAGGCCGGAAACCTCCACGGCAGGGATCGCGAAGTTCTGCAGACCCAGCGCAATCTGGGGAGTTCGTCCACCGAGCAGCTCACCAACCAACTCGGCAGGAACAGAGCTGTTTTCGAACGCTGCCACATCAGCATCGAAAGCTGCACCCAACAGAAGATCGATCGGCACGTCCCCGTCGATCCGAAGGCGAAGAGGCACCGTATCCACGAACATGCCGACCACGCCGTCGAGCTGAGGCGCCCGCCGTCCGTCGACAGCTGTCGCGATCACGACATCGGGATTTCCACTCAGCTTGGCAAGCACCACCGACAACGCCGCATGAACCACCGCGAACAGCGAGACCTTCAATCGGTCGGCTCGCGCCTGCAGTGCCGAGGTGATGACGGCTGGTATCACGAAGTTCACTCGCTGCGCTAAGGTATCCGGCCCGCCATCGGAGTGATCCACCGTCAGCGGAGACACAGATGTCACACCGTCCAGCGTTCGGCGCCAGAACTGCTCGACGACAGGGGAAACGTCACGTGCTGCCTCCCACGCGGCAAAATCCCCGTACTGGATCGGCAACGGAGACCATTGCGAATCCAGTCCAGCTCGTCGCTTGCCGTACGCGGTCAGCAGGTCGCCGACCACCGTTCGCATCGACACCCCGTCGACTGCGATGTGATGAAAGCTCACTGCCAGAACGTGCCTGACCGGTGACACCTGGAGCAGCATCCAGCGCACCGGCAGGTCTGCCGCTACATCGAAACCACGCGAGCCGAACTCTCGCAGCAGCACCTCGACCTCGATGTCGGCGACCAGCCGCGTTTCCATTGTCACGGAGGTCGGAGGATCCACGACCTGAACCGGTGGAGTGCCCGGATACCGGGTTCTGAGGACATCATGACGACCGACAAGATCCGTTGCTGCCTGACGCAGCGCCGCCGCGTCGAGTTCACCGTCGATCTCGATGCAGATCGGCAGGTTGTACGCGCCGCTCGCCGTGTTCCGCTGATTCAGTACCCACATCGCACGCTGGTTTCGTGACAGGGGTGCGGGCGTGGGGTCGCGGCGCGGTTCCAGTCGGACAAGATCGGTCACCGAGTCGTTCTGCTCGAGCGAATCGAGCCGGGCTGCCAACGCCGCAACTGTTGGATGCTCGAATACGGTCCTGAGCGGAACAACCAGCCCCAGAGTACTACTCAAGAGCGAGGTAACCTCCGCGGCCGACAGCGAGTTGCCCCCGAGCGAGAAGAAGTCTGCGTCGCGGTCGTCCTCATTCCCACCGAGGACGGAACCAAAAGCTCCGGCTACAAGACGTTCGGTGGCGGTGGCCGGTCCCTCTGCACGGGAAGCATCCAGTGTCGGCGACGGGAGACGGGCGAAGTCGACCTTGCCGTTCCGCATCGGAAGCTCGCCCTCGATGTCGACGATGACATGCGGAACCATGTACGTCGGAAGGACTTCTGAGACGGCAGCGCGAAGTTGACCAGTGTCAACTCTTTCGGCACCTGAACTTCTCACGTAGGCGACCAACAGAGGACTTCCACCTTCGGCCGACCGAACCCCGACGACACAGAAGTCGACGTTCGCGACAGACTGAATGACTGCCTCGATCTCACCCGGTTCGATCCGGACACCGTTGACCTTCACCTGCACGTCGGCTCGCCCGAGATAATGCAGGCGATACGTATTTCCCTCGGATTTGGGGCTTTCCGGCTTCCACATCACCAGGTCGCCCGTCCGGTACATCCGGGCGCCTGAACCGGTTGCCACGAATCGTTCCGCAGTTCGGGCCGGTTGGCCGGCGTAACCGCGAGCGAGCATTCGACCTGAGAGATACAGTTCGCCGGCGACTCCCGGCGGCACCGGTTCGAGTCGATCATCGAGCACGACGGCGTCGACCCCGGCCAGTGGATACCCGATCGATCCGTCGTGAGTGTCACCCGACAGTTGTTCGATCGACAGTGGTTCGGTAGCAAGCGAATACATCGTCGACTCGGCAGGTCCGTATCCGTTGATGACTCGGCGTCCGGCTTGCCAGCGCTTCGCCAACGCGCCGCCGAGTCGCTCGCCCCCGAACATCACCGTGGAAAGGTCCGGCAGCGAAGGATCGCCGATCGAGGCGACGACAGTAGGTGTGGCGCACAGATGAGTAATTCGCTCGCGCCTCAGTGCTGATGCGAGTCCCGAGCCGAACAGTTCTTCGTTCTTCGCCAGAACGAGCGTGGCCCCGGACGCACTCGCGATGAGCACCTCGAGCAACGTCATGTCGAATCCTGGCGCTCCGCGATGGAATACGCGAGAACCTGGCCCAGCCGAGAATCGACCGGGCAGGTCTTCGGCGATCACACCGAGCCCGCCGTTGGTCACGACCACAGCCTTGGGGGTTCCGGTCGTTCCTGACGTGAAAACTACGTAGGCCGCCAGGTTCTCGGAATATTCGCGCACCGAGTCGGTGACTTTCTCACCACCAGCGTCTTCAGCACCAGCGTCTTCACCACCAGCGTTGCGGCCGCCGATCGCTCCGGTGCCCAGTGTTTCGAGGACATCGCGTACTCGCGCCTGCGGCTGTTCCGGGTCCGTCAATGCCGGAGCTGCACCGACCTTCGCGATTGCCCACAGTTGCACGATCGACGCAATCGACCGATCTGCAGTCCAAGCAGCGACCTGGTCGACTCCAACTCCCCGGGAGCGCAACTCGTCGGCTGCGACATCCGACTGGGCATCGAGTTCCCGGTAAGTCAGTGTGTTGCCCTCACCCTCGACCGCCACAGCGTCCGGGGCGGATTCGACGCCGAAGCGCAGCATGGAGGCAAGTGTCGTACCGGAAAGTCGAGATCGATCAGGCCGGTCGACCGCGCCGTGTGCGGGGACGAGAAGAGCTCGTTCCGCACTGTCCAACAGGTCGATTTGCCCTACGGCGACATTCGGGTCGACAGACACTTGATTCAGGAAGCGCTCGAACCGGCCCGCAAAGCTCGATACCGTCAGATCATCGAATAGATCAGCGTTGTAGACGAATTCGAGACCGAGTTCGCCCCCGACCCCCTCGTCCGTGACGTTGACCTGCAGATCGAAATTTGCGTGCCTGACTTCAGGAGCAATCTGTGTGATGTCCAGCCCTGGTATCGACCACGCGGCGGTCTCAGCAGTTCGGAACGAGAGCGCCACCTGGAACAACGGATGTCGCGAACGCGATCGCGGTGGGTCGATCAGATCGACCAGCGATTCGAAGGGCATCTCTGCGTGCGCGAACGCCGCTACGTCACGCTGACGAACCTGCTCGACCAACCGGCCGAACGAGTTCGACGGATCGACTTCGGTTCGAAGAACAATCGTGCCGGCAAACATGCCGACCAGCTCGTCGAGTTCAGGTGTGACGCGTCCGGACACAACAGTGCCGACAGCTACGTCATCGCTACCGTTGTACCTCGCCAACAGCGCCGCGAGAGCGGCGTGTACAACCATGAACATGGTCGCGTTGTTCGATCGTGCGAGTGTCTGAAGGCCCGTTCGTACCGAACCTGAGATCTCCACCCGACAGCTCGACGCACGGGCGAACGTCGAACGTGGACGATCGAGGGGAAGCGTCACCTGCTCGGGAAGTCCTTCGAGAGCCTGCATCCAGTAGCTGCGTACCGTCTCGGGAATCCCCGATTCCCTTTGCCATGCACTGTAATCGGAGTATTCGAGCGCGAGCGTCGACCACTGCGGAGCGTGCTGCGCCGAGCGGGCGATGTACGCCGCAGTGAAGTCGCGGACCAACAATTCGAGTGATCGAGCGTCGGCGGCAATGTGATGGACGACGACAGCCAGGATGTGCTCGACAGGTGAAACCTGGAGAAGTGCCGCACGTACGGGCGGATCAACGGTGACATCGAAGCCCGAACCCACCAGTTCTGCTACACAATTCTCGGCGTCGCCGCCGTCGAGTGCCTCGAGCTGAAAGGCCGGAAGCGCATCCTCGGCGTCGAGCACCGTCTGAACCGGGCCGCCGCCGACAACCGGGTACACGGTCCGCAGAGTGCGATGGCGATTGATCACGTCACGAATTGCCAGTTCGGCCGCAACCACGTCCAGCTCGCCTGCCAAGCGCAGCACGATCGGGATGTTGTATCCGGCGGAGTCTGTATCCAACTGATTCAGAATCCACATTCGATGCTGGGAAGCTGACAGGTGCACTTCCGTGTTGTCCGAACGAGGCCCCAAGGACACGTCAGACGCGTGCTCCGCGCCGGTTCGC
>NZ_LVCT01000409.1:0-5095 GCF_001647205.1 Rhodococcus sp. EPR-134 | reverse complement strand
GTTCAGACGCGACGAAAGACGAGTGGCGATCAAGGAATTGGCGCCTTGATCGAAGAGGTTCCGGACCGGATCGACATGCGGAACTTCCATCAAATCGCTCAGAATGGCTGCGACTGTCTGCTCGAAGAAGTCTCGCGACTGCCGAGTCGGCTGCGTGAGAGACACCGGGGTCGGCAACGATGCTCGGTCGATTTTGCCGTTGATCGTGACCGGTAATGACGCGAGCGCCATCAAAGCCGACGGAACCATGTGCGCGGGCAGCAACGAACGAGCAGTCCGCAAGACGCCGTCGAGGTCGTGTCCGCTCCCCGGGGTGATGTAACCGACCAAAGTCGGCCCGCTGTCGAGTTCTCTCACCACTACCGCGGCCTGCTCCACCGACGTGTGAGCCAACAGCGCGGATTCGACCTCGCCCGGTTCGATGCGGTAACCGCGCAGTGCCATCTGACCGTCGGCGCGGCGAACATATTCGAGTCGGCCGGCTCGCCAACGGACCAGATCGCCGCTGCGGTACATCCGTGATCCATCGAATCCGGGTTCAGGCACGAATCGCGAAGACGTCATCGCGGGTCGACCCAAGTAGCCTTCGGCCACCTGCGGACCCGCAACATACAGTTCGCCGACAGATCCCGGAGGGACGGGCTTCAACGACGCGTCCAGTACGTAGCTGCGCAACCCTGGTAGTGGGGACCCGATCGGCGAGACAGTCTCGTCACCGGGGACAAGATCGAAACTGGTGACATGGACTGTGGTTTCGGTGATTCCGAACATGTTGACGCCCCGCACGTCCGGGTGCCGATCGAACCAAGCCTCCACGCGCCCGGCGTCGAGGCGATCACCGCCGAAAACAATCGTCCGGAGCGGAAGCAGCATTTCCTGCGTGACTTCCGCCAACGCATAGAAGGCGGCCGGGGTCTGATTGAGAACGGTCACTCGTTCCCGCACAATCAGATCCGCGAATCTTTCGGGTGAGCGCGCGACATCACCGTCCACGATCACGAGGGATCCGCCAGTGGTCAACGAACCCCACATCTCCCAGACCGAGAAGTCGAATGCGTACGAATGAAACATCGTCCACACATCTTCGGCGTTGAAGTCGAAGATCTCTCGGGTCGAGGCGAGCAGCGCCAACACGTTGTCCTGAGACACCACTACGCCTTTGGGAGCTCCGGTCGATCCGGAAGTGTAGAGCACGTGGGCGGCGGACTCCGACTGTGCAACGGGCCAGTCGGCCGTAGCGTCAGTCGTCTCGTCCACGAAGATGACAAGTTGCTCGTACCCAACGAACCGCCCAGCAGATTCGTCCGTCGACAGAATCGCTTTCGGGCCTGCATCGGCAAGTACGTAGTGGATACGAGCGTCGGGATACTGCAAGTCGATCGGTACGTACGTCGCGCCCGCGCGAACGACAGCGATGATGGCTACGACGAGGTCGACCGATCGAGGCAGGGCGACCGCGACGCGATCACCGACTCGAATTCCTCGATCGATCAAGACAGCGGCAAGGCCCTCCGAACGAACTCGCACCTCTTCATAGGTGACGCGAGTATCGCCACTCGACACCGCGATTGCATTCGGATGCCGGGCTGCGACGGCCCCGAAGAGGTCAGGCAGCGACTGCGCGACAATCGACGGCGCCGGCACCCGAGCCGACAATTCTTCGCGTTCCGCAACACTGAGAACATCGATGTCACGCAGCATGATTGACGAGTTCTCGGTAATCGAGCCACACACTCGACGAAGCCGCTCGACCCAGCTCTGCACGGTGCCTGCATCGAACAAATCGTCGGCATATCGGAACGTGCCGCGAATACCGCTCGCGTCGCCGTCAATCGTACGATCCTCGCGCACCGTCACTTCGAGGTCGAAGCGAGGGTGCACGGGGGGTAGCGGAGTGCCGTGCACCGTCAGGGTTCCCATCGCGATCTCGGAGTCGGGCGCTACCGGATCGACAGCGAGAACAACTCGGAGGAAAGAATTCTTCTCACCTACGCCCCCACCGACCGCACGGTCGACCACCCAGTCGAACGGGACGTCGGCATTGGACAGGGCCGCCACATCAACCTCGCGCACCCGAGTCAAGAACTCACCGAACGTGTCTCCGCCGCGAAGGAGCGTTCGCAGCGCGACGGTCCCGACGAACATACCGACGACACCGTCGAACGAAGGATGCGTTCGTCCGGAGGTCGGGGTCCCGATGACCACATCGGACGCACCGGTGATCTTGCTCAGTGCGATCGCAAGGCAAGCGTGCAACACCATGAAGGTTGTGCAGTCGTGCGCGCGAGCGATCTCGTTCAGCGCCGCATGGATAGGTGAGGGCAACTCGAACGTCACGTCCCGAGCCGACGACGGTTGGTCCGGCCGGCGGGATCTGTCCACGGGAAGCGCCAGAGTCGGATCAACACCGGCGAGTGTGTCGGACCAGAATTCCAGCTGGCGTCCTGCCAAGCTCTGTGGATCCGCGGGATCACCGAGAATGGTTCTGTGCCAAGCGGAATAGTCGCGGTAGTCGAGAGCGGGCGAAGGCCAGATCGGCGACCGTCCGTCGGCGCGAGCGTCGTACGCCGCGACGAGGTCCGAGACGATCGTCGCGAACGAAAGGCCGTCCAGGGCGATGTGATGGGCAACCACGGTCATGCGGTGGTAGGCATCGCTGCCGGAGGCGAGGATCAAGCGAAGAGGCGTATCGGTCGCCAGGTCGAAACCCGTCGCAACCAAATCCGCTGACGCAGCCTCGTAATCCTCGGACGCAACCTCGATCAGAGTCACCGGAGTCGCGGTCGCAACCTGGATCGGCCACGCGTCGTGATTCTGGTCGAACGAGAAAACAGTACGCAAGACGAGATGGCGATCGGTCAGGTCACCTACCGCCACCCTCATCGCCTCGATATCCAGAGCACCACTGAACGCGACCTCGAACGCAATGTTGTACGCCGACGACTGGGGATCCAGACGGTTGAGTAACCACAGGCGTTGTTGCGCCGGTGCGATTTCCACGACGAGGTCGTCCAAAATGCGCCGGGGTTCCTCCACCCACTCCGCCCGCCCCGCACGGATCACCCGGGCCAGGCGCGCCGGCGTCGGGGCACCGAACACGTCCCTGACACCAACCCGTCTTCCGAGGGCGGAACTCACTCGCGCGGCGACATACACGGCGTCGAGTGAACTACCGCCCCAGGCGAACAAGTCGGAGTGCGGTCCGAGAACTCCGACGCCGAGGACCTCGGCCATCACCGAGGCAATCAATTCCTCGTCGTACCCGATCGGGTGGTTGACCGCCGCGCGCTGCTCGGCCGGCGCGGACGACGCCGGTTCGGGGAGCGCTGAACGGTCAGTCTTTCCATGGCTCGTGACGGGCAATGCTGCCAAAATGGTCACCGAACTCGGCAGCATGGAACGAGGAAGTCGGGAAGCCAGATGATCGAGCACCATCGTCTGGCTCAACGGATGAGCTGCGCCTTCGTCCGCGGTCACATACGCCGCAAGCGACCCGGATCGCTCGACCACCGCTGCTTGCGCAACGCCGGGAGTCGACAGGAGCACAGCCTCGATCTCGCCCAGTTCTACGCGTACTCCACGGATCTTCACTTGTTGATCAGAGCGGCCCAAGAACTCGAGTTGACCGGCAGCGTTCCATCGCACCATGTCCCCGGTGCGGTACATACGCTCACCAGCGCCGGCAGCACCGAAGGGCGCAGCGACAAAATGCTCCGCGGTGAGCGTCGGAGAAAGGTACCCTCGCGCCAGTCCGTGTCCCATCACGTACAGCTCACCCACGGCGCCGACCGGAGTCGGACGCAACCACGAATCCAACACCACAGCGGCAACGCCGTCGATCGGACGCCCGATCGGAGTATCACCGCCAGGCTCGAGTGGCTCGCTCATGAATGCCGCGACGGTCGCTTCACTGGGGCCGTACGAATTCACGATGTCGACGTGACTCGACCACGCATCCACTAGCGCTCCCGGCGGTCGCTCGCCGCCGACGTTCAGGACTCGAAGTTCCGGCAAAGCCCGAGGATCCATCGTCAACGGAACCGATGGCGTCGAGTTCAGGTGCGTGACACCTTCGAGCCGCAAATAGTCTTCGAGGTCCACTCCGCCGATCAATCCGGGAGGAACGATCACTGCGGTCGCGCCGCAGCCGTGTGCAAGCAGAATCTCGAGGATCGCCACGTCGAACGATGTGTTTGCAAGGAGCGCGACGCGGGAGGAACTATCGATGTTCAGACGCCGTGCGTGAGAACGCAGCAACGGCACAATGCCTCGGTGCGTGACCGCGACACCCTTCGGTCGCCCGGTAGAACCAGAGGTGTAGACCACGTAGGCGGTGTCGTCCAGAGACAGGTCGGCGATAGATGAACCCGCCCCCACGCGTCGATCCACCGGTCCTTCGACGGTCTCGTCGCCACTGGGATCAACGACGCACACCCAAGCCGGCACGTCCACGAGTTCGCCACCGACCACAACGGACACGTCGGCGTCGTCGAGAATGAAAGCGACACGCTCGGAGGGTGTTTGAGGATCCACGAAAAGAAGGACAGCACCAGCCCGCACTACCGCGTGGAATGCAACTACGGAATCGGTCGAGCGCTCGGTGAGGATCCCGACGACGTCGCCTCGTCCGACTCCGTTCTCCACGAGCAAGGCGCAGAGTGCATCCGCGCGAGCGCCGAGCTGGTCGTAAGTGACGTCCACACCTTGCTCGCGGATCGCGACAGCACTCCCCTGCCCTGCGCCGCCTCTGATGACCGAATCGAGCGTCGCGAATCCGTCCGTCCGCGGACCCAGCGCGGGGACCAGATCCTTCACTTCATCCGTCGAGAGGATGCGGAGGTCACCGAGCGCACGGGTAGCCGAGTCGAGGAACCCTTCGAGTAGCCGAACGAACTGACGATGATGCATCGCCAGGTCACGTTCGCTGTAGAGGTGCGGATTGGCTTCGAAGGACAGGCGAACGTTCTCCCCCGCGATCGACGGATAGATGCTGAAGAACAGGTCTTCGGTGGGTCCGGATGTGAGGACGTGAAATTCGCCGACGACGTCACCGAGCCGAATCGCTTCGTGAAACATCATGACGTTCACGGCCGGG
>NZ_LVCT01000408.1:0-25730 GCF_001647205.1 Rhodococcus sp. EPR-134 | reverse complement strand
CGAGATCTGACGCACCAGTTCTCGTGGCGACAGATCCCGTTCGAGTTGCGCACGAACAGGCACGATGTTGGACAGCATCCCACCTGAACGTCTCGACGTCGCCGTGGTGCGGCCGGACACCGGCAAGCTGAGGACTACGTCATCGGAATCCGTCATGCGACCCAGATAGGACGCGAATGCACCGACGAGGACCGCCACCTCGGACGTAGTCCACTCGGTCGCGACATCCGAAAGTTGTTTTGCAAGAGTTGGATTCAGTGTCCGAACCATCATGCGCTGCGGCATGGACGTCAGCCCGGCGCCGTCGGCGAGGCGAACCGGGCGGGGCAGGCCTTCGGACATCTCCGTCCAGTACTGCTCGTCCGATCGATACCGCGACGAGGATCGGTAGTCGACGTCGAGGTCATGCAGTGCACGTACCCCGAGACCACCGAAAGGAGTCAGCGTCTTGCCATGAACCAGATGCGAATAGCGCTCGGCCACCCGAGCGGTGAGTGTCATCGCCGCATGTCCGTCGAGCACGAGGTGATGGGCGTGCGAGTACCAGTAGTAGTGCTCATCTGCCAGGTGAAGCAAGGTTGCCGAGATCAGGCGGTCAGACATCACGTCAAGTGGCCGTGAGTATTCCGCTGTCATCCACTCGTTCGCGCGCTGAACCGGGTCGCGGTCGCTGCGTAAGTCGAGGTATGCGAGATCGTCGACGATCGAATGATCGACGACCTGTGCCGGCTCGGCATCGGTAGCGACGAGGCGAACGAACGGCGACTCCAATTCATGACATGCCGTGTTCGTTGCCTCGATCAGCGCGTCGACGTCAACCGGTCCGCGTAGTTCCACGTACTGAGCCACCACGAACGGAGTTGACGGACTCAATTGCTGCGCGAACCACAGCGCGAGCTGAGCCCGAGACAACGGAAAAGCACTCAACCCGTCACCTC
This sequence comes from Rhodococcus sp. EPR-134, assembly GCF_001647205.1. Taxonomy (NCBI): domain Bacteria; kingdom Bacillati; phylum Actinomycetota; class Actinomycetes; order Mycobacteriales; family Nocardiaceae; genus Rhodococcus; species Rhodococcus sp. EPR-134. The sequence goes on along the minus strand of NZ_LVCT01000408.1, from coordinate 24,792 downwards.
ACATTTCACCAGCCTTGTTTTTCACGAACGTTCGGTGGCTGATCACGTGAATCCATGGGAGCGAACACCACGAACGGCCGAACCGAACCCTACTGTCTCGTCTAAGTTTTCACCACTGGGCCAACACTGCTAGACATGTCGACGCAGCTTTCACGCACTCAAACGTCAGGAGCTTCAGCGGATGAACAACGACACGGTGGGACCAAAGTCCGACGACGATTCCGGGGCTGAACCGAGCGGCTCCAACACCATCCCACCGAGGGGCCCGGAGCGCGAAACCAAGGGGGCGGCCGCTTTTCTCCGAAGCCGTAGAACGGCAGTCGCGATCACCGCAACGACGCTGGTAGTGGGCGGTTTCGTGGCATGGCTCGGGTACACCGCATACGAGGCGAAAGACAACCTGGAGGCGGCTCGCGACCACGCACAGTCGGCGAAGAGCGCTCTCCTGGCCGGAGATACGGGAGTCGCAGAGTCTGCCGCGGCGGAAGCCGATCGCGAAGCATCGGCCGCATACGACAACACCCATTCACTCCCCTGGAACATCACCGCCGCAATTCCCGTCATCGGGTCGCCGTTCGAGTCGACGCGCCAGATGACCGAGGTCGTTCAGGGGCTTACGCGTGACGTTCTCGGCCCTGCCGTGACTACCGGAACTTCACTCGCACCAACGGAATTGGTGCAGCCCGGTGGGCGCTTGGCACTCGCACCGTTACGCGAAGCGGAACCGAAACTGACCGAAACAGCTATCGCCGCGGAATTGCTGTCGTCGCAGGCACAGGAAGTTCCCGAATCGAAGTACCTGGGCCGAGTTAACGATGCCAGAGCAGAATTACAGTCGCAGACAAGCGAACTGGCTACCCTCCTGACGAACACCGCCACCGCGGCGCGCATCGCACCGGCGATGCTCGGCACCGACGGACCGCGCAACTACTTCATCGGTTTCCAGACCAATGCGGAAGCGCGAGGAACCGGCGGCCTGTTGGGTGGATACGGCATCGTCCGAGTCGACAACGGCGCCGCTCGGGTGGACACACTCTCCCCCAACTCCGAACTAACACTGGACAATCAACCGATAGACCTTGGTCCTGACTTCAACCAGCTGTACGGAAACAGTCGACCGGCCACCGATTTTCGCAACAGCAACCTCAGCTCGCACTTTCCGTACGCAGCGCAGATCTGGCAGTCCCTGTGGTCACAGGAGTCCGGGGGTGAGCTGGTCGACGGCGCGATAGCGACCGATCCGATAGCACTGAGTTACCTCCTCGCGGCGGTGGGACCAGTAGAGATGCCGGACGGAGAGTCGGTAACGGCCGACAACGTCGTTGAGTTGACCGAGTCGACCGCGTACGCACGCTTTCCCTCCGACAACAAGGCACGAAAGCAGTATCTGCAGACAATCGCGGCCCGTGTCGTGGCGAAGATGACCGGGAACATCAAGTCGCCGAGCGCATTACTGGAGGCTCTGGGCAGAGGTGTCAGCGAGGGCAGAATCGCAGTGTGGAGCTCTCACCCCGACGAACAATCGGTTCTTGCCGACACCGTCCTCGGGCACACCATTCCCGATGATGCCGCTCCGTACGCCGGTGTGGTGATCAACAACCAAGCCGGCAACAAGCTCGACTACTACCTCACACGAGAAATCGACTACACAGCCCAGACGTGCACCGGCGACACCCGAAAGACAACGGTCACCGTTCGACTGACCAACAACGCGCCCGACGCCGACCTGACCGAATATGTCAGCGGGATCGTCGACAACCCCGGACGACTGCCCAATGGCACCAATGTGGCTGCAGTCACTCTGCTTGCGACAGCCGGCGCCAAACTCGATGCCGTCTCCGTGGGTGGACAGATTTCGTTTGCCGTCAACGGAACCGAACAGGGTCACCCGGCCTACATGACCAGGGCCGTCATTCCGCGAGGCCAGACGGTTGAGCTGAAGTTCGATCTGACCGAGCCCACAGCCGAGGGCGAAGCTCGCGTACCGGTCCAGCCGCTTGTCGACGACCCGAAGATTACCGTCGACGTTCCTAGCTGCTGAGCTTGTCCGGCAAACGTCGACGAGGCCCCTGGCATGTCGCCGTTTGTCGGACTCGTGAACTTTCAGCAGATTTGAAACTTTGGCGAAGGCTAGCCTATGCTTCCTGACGCGCCTGGAACCGGCCGTCGGCTGCGATCCGTCGGAGTCTCACTCCTCGGCGCATCGACAACGGAAGGTTCCCCATGCGATACGCCCGTGTGCGCTCACTTCGCCGAACTGTGGCGCTGAGTGGATTGGTCATTGCCGCCCTGGTAATCGGCGGATGCAGTAACAACGACACCGCAACCGAATCGAGCAGCAGCGACTTCGAAACCGTCACCATCGAAAGTGCGCTCGGAAACGCCGTCATCACCGAAAAGCCCGAGCGAATCGTGACTCTCGGCATGGGGTCGGCAGAGACCGTAATCGCGCTCGGCACGATCCCCGTCGGCGTCGAAAAGTACGCATGGGGCAGCGACGACACCGGGTATCTGCCGTGGGTCCACGAAGCGGTCACGAAGCAAGGTGGCGAACTGCCAGAGCAGTTCACCGGCGGAACCGATCTCAACATCGAGGCGATCATCGCTCTCGAACCCGACCTGATCCTCGCCCCCTGGTCCGGCATCACTCAGCAGCAGTTCGACTCACTCAACGCGTTCGCGCCGACCGTCGCCTACGCCGAGAGCCCCTGGACCATCACGTGGGAAGACCAGATCAACGTCATCGGCAAAGCCATGGGCGAATCCGAGAAGGCGACAGCCGAAATCGACAAGATCAAGTCGCAGTTCGCGGAATCGACTGCAGCACATCCGAACTACGCCGACGTCAGCTTCTCCTTCATCTACAACACGGGCCCAGGAACCCTCGGCGTCTTTTTCGCCGAAGAGCAGCGTGTGGCCATGGTCCGCGCACTTGGCCTGCAGGTGGATCCCGTCGTCTACACCTTGACGGAATCTGAAGGAACAGACTCCGCCGTCATCGGCCTCGAGAACGCAAACCTCCTCGACAAGTCCGACCTGCTCTTCACCTTCTACTCGGACCCGGCCAACCGGGCCGAGATCGAAGCGCAGCCCGCTTACCAGGCAATCCCCGCTGTGGCTCGGGGAACTGTCATCGCTCCGACCGAACAGCCCTTCGTCACCGGTTCCTCGATGATCAACCCTCTGACCGTGCCCTGGTCGCTCGAGCGCTACGTGCCGATGATCGACGAGGCAATCGCGAAGCTGAACAAGTGATGTAGATCAGCATCGTGCGATCGAGAAACCCGCGTCCTATTCGGACGCGGGTTTCTTGCCGTCGCGTTCAGCTTTGAATCGCATCCACTCACTGCTCAGCATGCGATTGTCGATGATCCACCCCATGTAATCGCGCATGTTGAGCACACGAATGTACGCGGGACCGTTGGGATTTGCGTACTGCAGGGCCTCGGTCGCAAGCTTGCGTTGATTCTCGAGATACACGTGCTCTGTTTCGAGGAATCCGCCCCACACGTCGGAATCCATGACGTAGTAGTGAGTCCGATCCCGAGGCTTGCGCGTGAGCTTGACGAACCCCCGGTCGATCAACCGACGAATGTAGGTGGACACCGATCCGCGACTTGCTCCGAGTGCCTGCGCCAACTCTTCGGCGCTGACCCCTTGCGACTCGCTGATCAGCAGATAGCCCGCAATCCGACCTTCGATACGAGCCCCACCGCCGGACTGCCAGTACACGGAGAACTGGTCGATGAACCAGGTGGAGAAATCGTCACCGCGAGCAGGGCTGGCATCGCCCATTCGTTGAGCCTCCGACGTCACTCGATAACAAGAACATTGACATCCGATTCTGCCAGCTTAGGGCTATACCCACGCAGTCCGCATCGCCTTAGGATCGACCGAGAAGTCATTCGCTGCGAAGTCGGTACATGTCACCGTCGTCGCCGACCCATTCGGCCGGCGGACATGAGCAACCATCGATGTCACCGAATCACCAAGGGGAGAAGCCTGAACGACCCGAGCGGTCAACGAAGCGGAGTCTCGCGGGTCAGTGTCCCCGATGCACAGATCGAGCGTGACGGTTCCCGACGCGCTGTCGAATGATCCGCCGCCCACTGTCAATCCGTCCGAAAACTCCGATGCTCCTGAGTGCAGCGCGTCAGCCAACGCGGACTCCACTATGGGGTCTCCCGGGCATAATTCACCTGACGAGGGACCATCTAACATTGTCGCCCGCGAGGGCGATTCCTCCACACTGAACGCGCACCCCGCGAGCACAATCGAGGAAGCCACGCCTACTACGCAAACCAGCGGACGCCAACGACCAATTTCGCCTGCCATTCGCGACACGCTATCTGAAAACCTCCGCAGCTAGGGCGATAACACCAAGCCTGGAGTGGTTGCAATGAACTCGAGTTGTTCGATCGTCAAAGGCGACGCCGATGTGGAGTCCGCCGATGTCACGAACTGGGTCACCACTACTGTTTCGCCGGAGGGGTGAACAACCCGGACCGTGTCATCGCCCGAGCCATCGGGATCGACCAGGCGAGTCACGGTGGTGGAGCCTGGCAACGTCAGTGTCTCACCCGGTTCCGGCACAGCGGTACCAACTGATATTTCGACATCGCTGCTGCCGTCCGCTGTTGAGGCGACGATCCGCTCGCACACTCCTCCCTGTCCGTAATCATCTGGAACCAACGAACCGAGCGGGCGCTCCAAAGTGACGCCTGCCGCGCCGAGATCCTTCCAACGTGCATCGAGCAACTGATTCAGTCGGTCGATATCCATGCGCGACGCAGGTGGACCGGCATTCACAGAATCGGTGTAGCAGGATGCCATCGGCGGCGGCGTCGAGTCTGGAACCGGCGCAGTCACCGCAAGCCCCGGCGCGGTCGCTAACGCGATCAGTTCGTCCATCGTCAAGAGCGGGGAAGCATCCGACGAAGTTCCGGTCGACGTGTCGACGCTGGCAACAACCCGGGATCCATCACCGAGATACGCGACGACTCCGCGCTCGCCCCCGACTTCCGAACCGTCTGTGTCTTCGAAATCGGCTCTGTCCTCGAAATCGGCGATGTCGAGCACTGTTCCGTTTTCGAGATGCTCCCGCCGATCCACCAGACCCTCCAAGCACGGCGGCACCGGCTGATCCCATGCACGCACCTGAACCGAGATATCCGCAGTCCGCCCGACGCGAGTCAAGGTTCCCTTCGCCGACGTAGAACCGCTGAACTCGATCGGGTCGACCCCGTCAGGAAACGAGGCACCCCGGTAATTCTGGATCGGCGCAAACTCGAGCGATTTCGATGGACTCGCAAATGCAACGTCGACATCGGAAGGCAGCGATTCGAGTAGTGCGTCGCTCATGGCGGTGGCCTTCGGTCCCGAGAACCATGGATAGTCCGGGTCGTCATAGCCGGGCTCACCGGCAAAACCGTAGTTGATACGCACCGGCGGACCCGGCGATGCCACCGAATCGCAGCCGGGAATCGACGCGCCCGTGTCTTCGTTCGTCACCGCCGCGACAACAGTTCCCAAGGCGACGATCGAGACGATCACCAGCCCGTCACGCCAGGTCCATTGCTCGCGGCGACGGTTCGACTCGTGTGCGGTGCGCCCAGACATTTCTCGATCATTGCCTACCACAACAACTACGTCGCTATCCGACATACCCGCTGAGGTCGTAGATCGTGGAATTTCCCACCGTTGTCGACGTGAAATTCGCTTCGACCCATTCCTGGATGGCACTCGACGTGCTGTCCCCGCTTTGGCCCTCTCGCTGGCTTCCGCCCTGGCCACCGGCAATGTAGTAGTGAATTTTTCCGTCTGCCACGTACTGGATGAATTGATCCAATGTCGGTGCGGGATCGGAACTCCAACCGCCGATCGCCATCACCGCGGTATTGCTGGCCAACTCGTAGGTTGCTGCGCTTTGCGAGCCGTTGGTCGCGGCCGACCACGTGGTGCCCGCATTGACCAGCATTGCCGTCAACTCGGAAGTACTTTCGCTGCCGCTACTCAGTTCTTGCCCGTTCGACGCCGGATTTACAGTCGCGTCAGAAGAATTCGGCGGAGCGTCACCGTTTTGCAGCTCTGGGCCCCCACCCATACCTCCTCCCCCGCCGATTCCGGAGTCGGACACGGCGCCGGTCGGTCCGGCCGTCGGGATGGACCCACCGTGCGCTGTTGCGGCAGTGGCAATCGCGTAAGACGCAGAACCGGTTATCCCTGCCAACGATCCAAGAATCAATCCAGCGACAGCGAGCTTGCGAAATCGATCCTTGGCTCCCACGAGAACCAGGATCGCGCCGACGACAGTGCCTACCAACAGAATCCACTTCAGCATCGGCAGCCAGTCGGCATTGCGGTGCAACAACACCCAACTCCAGATTCCTGCGGCCAGCATCGTCGCAGCCAAGCCGCAACGTCCGATCCAACGGGCACGGACCAACCACAGAGCGTATCCACCGGTCCCGATCATCCCCGCGACGGCGGGCGCCAGCGCAACTGTGTAATAGGGGTGGATCGTGCCGGACATGTAGCTGAAGATCAGGCCGATAACGAGAAACCAGCCACCCCAAAGGATCAACGACGCACGGACAAGATCTGTGCGCGGTGCGCGTCCCCGAGCGAGCAGTCCGAACACCACTGCGATCAGTGCCGCAGGTATCAGCCAGGAAATCTGGATACCCATCTCGCTGCCGAACAGCCGTTCGAGTCCGGCACTTCCCCCGAAGCTCGAACCTGCACTGCCACCGGCCATTCCGCCACCGCCACCGGTGCTCCCGAAAAGTCGACCCAATCCGTTGTATCCCAGTACCAAGTCCATGACGCTGTTGTTGGTCGATCCGCCGATGTACGGGCGAGAATCAGCGGGCCACAGCCACACTGCCAACACCCACCACCCAGCCGATATGACAACGGACGCAGCACCGATCACCAGGTGGACCAGGCGAGTCCGCAAGCGCACCTGTCCGGCGATCAAATACGCGGCACCGAATGCAGGCAACACCATCAGCCCTTGCAGCATCTTGGTGAGAAAGGCAAACCCCAGCGCTACTCCTGCGAGCGCCACCCACATCGCGGCTCGACGACCGATCGCCGTGCCCATAGCCCGAATCACGAAGTAGCCCGCAAGAGTCATGAGCAGAACCAACAGTGCATCAGGATTGTCGAACTTGAACATCAGGGCGGCAGCGGGCGTAGCTGCCAAAACAGCTCCCGCCACCAAACCCGCAGCGGGCGACGCCACTCGTTTGACGGCCGCGTATACGAGCGCTACTGATCCGACGCCCATCAATGCCTGCGGAACTAGAAGACTGGCACTCGAGAATCCGAAGATTCGTCCGGACACACCCATGACCCACAATGAAGCGGGCGGTTTGTCGACAGTGATGAAATTCGAGGTATCGAGGGAACCGAAGAACCACGCTTTCCAATTCTGGGAGCCGGCCTGCGCCGCTGCAGCGTAGAAGGTGTTGGCGTAGCCACTCGCGGTCAGATTCCACAAATACAGGACTGCCGTTGCTGCCAACAGGATCGTCAGCGCCAATCCTGTACTGCGCGTGCGGAACCACGACGGCGAGGGCTCCGCGCGATGGGCAGTTGGTGCCGGCCGCTGACGCGGGGCCGGATGCAGAACGGCGATCATCAGGAAGTCCCTTCACGAGTTACTGTCCTGCCAACGATCGCGTCTCCAACCCTGGCGGCACTGGGAGCCGGCTGGAAAGTTGCTGTGAATGGCTCAGGTCAGGGAGCGCTCGAACAGCACGACGCTGAACCAACCGGTGTCGGCATCGTCTCCGAAGTCACGACGCCCTACCTCGGTAAAACCGGCGTCCAAGTAGTAGCGGCGCAACCGCACGTTGGTTTCTACACAATCGAGCCGCAGGTACTGCGCGTTCTCGTCCGCGGACCGTCGATGGGCCCAGACGAGTAAGCGTTCGCCCATCGAGGTTCCCGAGAATTCTCGATCGATAACCAATCCGTGCACGTAGCCGGCAGGCTCGTTCGAATCGGGCCAGACCACAGGGTCCGACCAGATCAACCGCAGGGCACCGACAATCCTCGACTGCTCCCGGTCTCGCGCAACAAAGAACTCCCCTCTCGAAATCTGCTGCTCGACCTGCTCGACAGACACTTCACGCGGGCGCCACTGGATGATTCCGCGTTCTGCCAACCAGTCTTCTGCCGCGTGCCGCAGCGCCAGAATCTCCGGCCCATCGGTCTCGACCGCTTGCACAACGTCCACAACCATATGACCTCCCCCATATCTGCAGCCGTTCACAACAACACGGCCTCCAGGCCCCAACCCGGGTGTATCTCCGAGTTGAAGCCTATCGGCGTGAAGTTGTGCGCCTGAACGGGTGTCACCACTCAGTCAGGTTTTGAATGTGGTGTTGGCCGGCCGTGGGTGCTGCTGCGGGTCGATCGAGGGCGGCGGAATGAACCAGGGCTTGTTGTCGACACCGATCCGAATCGCCCATTTCCCGACGAACCCGGATTTCCGGTGCATCAACCGGTGATGTGAACGGCACAGCAGGACCAGGTTGTTCATCACCGTCGGGCCGCCGTTCGCCCAGTGCCGGATATGGTGCGCATCCGTCCAGGCGGGCACGCATGTGCAGCCCGGGAAGGCGCAGCCTCTGTCGCGGGCAATCAACGCAGTCCGTTGTTCGGCGGTGACCAACCTCTTTCCTGGTTTCGCATCCAAGGGCGCGCCGTGATCCTCGAGCAGGACGGTGGAGAGGAAGCAGTCACACCCGAGGAGTCTGGTCTGCGATACGGACAGTGGTCCGAGCCAGGGCATGTGCCCGACATCGAGATCCGATACGGCCATTCCGTCATCAGTCTTGGAGGGTGTTGCGGCGCAGTCCCGATGCTCAGCCAAATCACGCGCGTTGATGTGCACGTTCACGTGCGGACGCTGACCACCGTCGGTGCCGGTTGTGGCGCAGTCGAGGTAGCGGCGGATCAGTTCGGTGAACCCGTCCGCGGTCCGTTTCGCCGCCGACCGAGAATCCGGGGTTCCATCCGGTGCCGGGGTCGGCATCGTCAGATTCGACAACGCCGACAACAACATTTCACCGGTGAGGGCATCGAAATCACCACGCACCACCACCCGACCGTTCAACGTCGACGCGATCCGCAACTCATTGAGATCGACATCCTCGGCGGGCGGGATCTCATCCGATTCGAACAACCGCTCCAAGGTCGCGATCACGTTCCGCACTTTCGTCGTCGTCGCCTCCACCCCCGACGCAGCAGCCAACAACAAATCGATGCACTTCGGTAGCGCCTCCTCCGGCATGCCTTTCGGTGGTGATTCGCAGAACGCCACGATCAACACCGCATGCTCGAACGAGCAATCCCCATCATCGAAGCCTGCCGCCACCGCCGGAAACGGCCGCAAAGCTGCACCCAGGGCGGCGATCTTCTTCCCGTCCCGAACCTGCAGCATCGTGTTGCCCGCCAACCACGCACCCACCCCGCGGCTGGCAATCACCTGATCATCCGGGCGCAACGACAACTCGTCCACCACCGCCACACGCACAGCTTCCAGGCGCAGAATCTCCGCACTCGCCGACACCGCAGCAACCCGCAACTCAGCAGCCGACAACCGCCACAGGCGTCCGCGTAACCCCACCGCAGAACCCGACACCACATCCGACAACAAGACACTCATTGAATCCCCCGATCCCCTCCCCACACAATACTCGAACATGCGTTCGAGTCAAGAGTGGTAGACCTCGAGCGCCCGCGCTACCGATTCGTCACCCGCAGGTAGCAACGGCAGTCGCACATGGGGAGTCGGAATCTGTCCCAACGCATGCAATACGCCCTTGATCACAGTCGGGTTCGGTTCGGAAAACAGAGCTCCGGACAGCTTCGACAAACTCCGCCCGAGGTCACGGGCGCCGTCCACATCGCCACTGTCCCAAGCTTTTACCAAGCGGACGAACTCAGCGGTCGACACATGAGCGGACGCCAAGATGCCACCGGCCGCACCCAAGGCCAGAAGAGGCGCGAGAAATAGATCATCCCCCGCCAGTACGGCGAAGTCGCCCGGAAGATCCGCGAAGAGTTCGACGGCAGCTGCGTCGATACCGCCCGCGGCATACTTCACACCAACAACCCCGGGCAAAGTACCCACCTCCTGCAAAGTGCCGCTGTCCAGATCGCACGCAGTCCGGTACGGCACGTGATAGACGATCAGCGGCACTGGGCTCGACGACTGCAGATGCGCGAAATGCGCCACCACACCGGCTTTCGACGGCCTCGTGAAGGAGGGAACCGGCACCAACGCCGCCGAGACCTCAGGCCACCGAGCCAGCCTCCCGAGCGCCTGCGCACTGGCCGCCGTGTCGTTACTGCCCGCGCCGACGATCAACGTCGCGCCTCTCGCACGGCACACATTCGCACAGATATCCAGAACGGTCACTCTCTCCTGCTCGGTGAGTGTTGCGGCTTCCGCTGTAGTCCCCAGCGCAACGAGTCCGACCGCACCCTCGGAGAGGACCTGGTGCGCAAGCTGTTCGAGTGCATCGGTTGCAATACGACCGTCGCTCTCGAAGGGCGTGATCAGTGGAACATGGATTCCGGCCAGGTCAACTCGAGTCGTAGTCATAGAACTCAGCCTCACCGAACAAACCTTGTAGGTCTAGTTCGCATTTCCATCGTCGAGCGTAAGCTGAGCTGATGCTCGATGTTCGTCGACTGAAGCTCTTGCGCGAACTAGCGCTGCGCGGAACCATCGTTGCCGTTGCCGAGGCGCTGTCGTTCAGTCCCTCCGCGGTGTCGCAGCAGTTGGCCGTCCTCGAACGTGAAGCCGGCGTGCCGCTGCTGGAACGAACAGGCCGTCGCGTCCGACTCACACCCGCCGGTGAGAACCTCGCACGTCATGCCGAAGCCATCCTGCAACGCCTGGAGCAGGCGTCAGGTGAATTGGTCGACGCACGTCGTGGACTGGCGGGGCCGCTGCGCATCGGAACGTTCCCGACCGCGGCACGGGCGATCCTCCCGGCGGCATTGATCGCCCTGTCTCGCGAGCATCCCGGGTTGGAACCGATGGTTTCGGAGATCGACCCGGCGGACGTCGCCGACGACCTACGAGCTGGGACTCTGGACTTGGCGTTGATTCACGACTACGACTTCGTCCCTCGCCCCACCGAACCGGGCCTGACGACATTGCCGCTATGCAGCGAAGCCGTGTACCTCGCATCGAGTGACATCGAGTCAGATCCCCACGACGCTGTCGCATCGCTGACCGACTGCGTAGAACGTCCCTGGATTACCGCAATTCCCGGAACTGCTTGTCATGCAATGACTATTCGCGCATGCCAGGCAGCTGGATTCACCCCGAAAGTGCGACACCACATCGACGAATTCGCCACCGTTCTCGCCCTCGTCGCTGCGGGACAGGGTGTTTCGCTGGTTCCTGAACTCGGAGCAATCCATCCGCCGCTAGGTGTGCGCCTGACGCCGATGCCCATTCGACGAAGGACCAAGATTGCACACCGAGCGGGCTCCGACGCTCACCCGGCGGTCGCAACCGTGACAAACGCGCTTCGCTCGGCCGTCCCGCAACTGCTGGACGCCGAGCAATAGCGACACCTACATGTCGAGCCCGAGGTCGAGGACCGTCACCGAGTGCGTCAAGGCACCTACAGCGAGGTAGTCGACGCCGGTTCGGGCGTACTCTGCGGCAACGTCGATGGTGAGACCACCGGATGACTCGAGTTTGGTTTCTGGAGCTACAGCGTCTCGGCGCTGGACCGCGATCTGCGTCTGCCACAGCGGGAAGTTGTCCAGCAGAACAAGTTCCACGTTCTCCGCCAGCACCTGATCGAGCTGAGTGAGGTTGTCGACCTCAACTTCGCACTCGATGTCCGGGGCGAGCTCACGGACCGCACGAAGTGCTGCAACCACCGAACCGGCAGCAGCAACATGGTTGTCCTTGATCAACGCCGCGTCACCCAATCCCATGCGGTGGTTGACGCCTCCGCCCACGTGGACTGCATATTTCTGCAGAGAACGCAGTCCGGGCAGTGTCTTTCGGCTGTCCCGCACTTTGGCATGAGTGCCGGCGATGGCGTCGACCCACTGTGATGTCGCCGTGGCGATTCCCGAGAGATGGCAGACGAGGTTGAGCATCGTGCGCTCTGCCGTGAGAAGGCCGCGGGTGGGTGCGACAACGGTGAGCACCGATTGACCTGGCGCAACCCGAGTTCCGTCGGCCACCCGATCAACGACCTCGTAGTTACCCGCGCCGATCACCTCGTCGAGAACAAGCAGTCCGACGTCGATGCCGGCGACAGTACCCGAGGAGCGTGAGACGACCGACGCCTTCGCGACCGCATCGGCGGGAACCGTTGCGGTAGAAGTGATGTCGGGGCCATAGCGCAGATCCTCGTCCAGAGCGAGCCTGACCAATGTGAGCAGCTCGTCACGGTCGAGCGGCGCGGGCAGGATCTTCTGCTCGGTCATCAATGAACTCCTGTCAACAACATGTCGGGTATTTCGAGCGCTCCGTCGGCACCCATCTTGATCCGAGTGCTGCGACGCTGATTCGGATCTGTTTCAGGATAGTCGGTGCGGGTATGGCAGCCACGGCTCTCGGTTCGCGCCACGGCCACGTCGACCAATGCAGTCGCGGTCAACGTGAGCGCCGCGTCTTCGAGGTCCCGAGCAGCCACCGCCACTGTCTGTTCGGCGTCGGCAAGCGCGGCTCGCGCAATCTGGAGACCGCCTCCGTCGCGAACCACCGACGCGTGTGCCGTCATGACGGACTGCACGGTCTCTCGCGGCAGGATCGGCATCGGCTTGCGCACCACGTTGACCACTTCGGCATGAACCTCGCGACGCTCGGCAGCTGCGATTCCTGCACGCTCCCCGACTACCAAACCCTCGAGAAGGCTGTTGGACGCAAGACGATTCGCGCCGTGCAATCCCGTGCGAGCCACTTCGCCTGCTGCGTAGAGACCAGGCACTCCCGTTCGTCCATGGACGTCGGTGGCGACTCCGCCGCACGAATAGTGCGCGGCCGGAGCGACCGGAATTAATTTGGTGCGTGGATCGATGCCCGCTTCGAGGCAGGACGCCGTGATGGTCGGGAATCTCGAATCGAAACCGTCGAGCTTGCGAGCGTCGAGATAGACGTGATCAGTGCCGAGATCGCGTAGGCGTGCTGCGATTGCCCTCGAGACCACGTCACGCGGGGCGAGATCACCCAGCGGATGAACACCTGCGGTGACCGAATCACCGTTGGTGTCGACAAGAATCGCGCCCTCGCCGCGGACCGCCTCACTGATCAGGGGTCGGCGGCCTACCCCGCCCGGAGTGAAGAGCACCGTCGGATGGAACTGAACGAACTCCAGGTCCGCAATCGCCGCACCGGCTTCGAGTGCCAACGCGATTCCGTCGGCAGTCGCTCCGGGCGGATTTGTGCTGCAGGCATACAGCTGACCGAGTCCGCCGGTAGCGAGCAGCACCGCGGGCGCATGGATCACTCCGAGGCCTTCCGGCGAGGAGACGATGAGTCCGCACACCCCACGCCGGTTGGTCACCACCTGGACTGCCGCTGCACCGAACAGAACGGGGAGCCCGGCAGCATTGAGAGCCCGCTGCACTTCCGCGCCAGTGGCGTCGCCGCCGGCATGGATGATCCGACGCGTGCTGTGCCCACCCTCGCGGGTGCGCGACACCTCGCCGTCTCGCCCGCGATCGAAGACCGCTCCCAACGCGGCCAGCGCAGCAACAGCGTCGTGACCAGCTTCGACGATGGAATAGACGGCTTCCTCGTCGCACAAACCGACGCCGGCCTCACACGTATCCGAAACGTGCGACTCGACGGAATCCGTATTCAGATCGTCGACGACCGCGATGCCGCCCTGCGCGTACTGAGTCGCGGTGTCCGTCGGACCGCCCTTGCTGACCGTGAGTACTTTCAGTCCGCGCAGAGAAGCGGTGCGCGCGGCGGTGAGGCCCGCGACACCGCCTCCCACGACGACCAGGTCGGCATGAGCCTCCCAGGCGAAACGCCCGGCAGGGCTGGTCACTCGCCGCCGCCCGGATTACCGATCTCGATCATGCGCTGCACCGACTTCTGTGCACGCTTGGCCATCTCGAGATCGACGTGGACCTCGTCCTTGCCCTCGAGAAGGCAGCGAAGCAACGCGGCAGGCGTGATCATCTTCATGTACGGGCACGACGCGCGGTCGTTGACGGCCTGGAAATCGACGTCGGGCGCTGCCTTGCGCAACTGGTGCAGCATCCCGATCTCGGTCGCGACCAGAACCTGCTTGCTCTTGGTGACGCGGGCCGCGTCGAGCATTCCGCCGGTGGAGAGAATCTTGACCTTGTCCGCGGGGACCGCGCCTTCACCGGCTAGGTACAGAGCCGAAGTAGCGCAACCACATTCAGGGTGCACGAACAGCTCGGCGTCCGGGTGCGACTTGGACTTGGCCGTCAGCTCGTCACCGTTGATGCCGGCGTGCACGTGGCACTCACCAGCCCAGATCTGCATGTTGGTACGGCCCGTCACGCGCTTGACGTGAGCTCCCAGGAACTGGTCCGGCAGGAACAGAACCTCGCGGTCGGGATCGATCGAGTTGACCACGTCGACGGCATTGGACGAGGTGCAGCAGATGTCGGTGAGACCCTTCACCTCTGCGGTTGTGTTCACGTACGACACCACCAGCGCGTTCGGGTTGTCGGCCTTCCACTCACGAAGCTGCTCGGCATTGATCGAGTCGGCCAGAGAGCAGCCGGCTCGCTCGTCCGGGATCAGCACGGTCTTGGACGGCGACAGGATCTTCGCGGTCTCGGCCATGAAGTGCACACCGCAGAAGACAATCGTGTCCTCGGGCGCCTCGGCAGCGATTCGTGACAGCGCCAGGGAGTCACCGACATGATCGGCGACGTCCTGAATCGCAGGCAGCTGGTAGTTGTGCGCAAGAATCGTCGCGCCGCGTTCGCGAGCCAGACGTTTGATCTCAGCGGCCCACTCGGGGGTCGCTTCGACTCCGTTGTATCCGCCGGGGCCGTCGTGAATCTGCGAGGCCGATCCCTCCCATAACGTCGTGGTCGTCATGGCGTTCTCCTTCACCGTGAACCCGGGCTCGTCACCCAGTTCAAATCCGGACGGGCTGGCCCGGATTTCCGTATTCGAGGTTTTCGACTTAGGATCGAAAACGTGCCCAATAGTAACACCACCCACGAAGTGCTTGCAGCGGTGTTCCAAGTTCGCACCTTCCCCGCAAGCATCGCCGCAGGTGACGGCGATCACTGCCCGCAAGGGCGTGAAGAGTTGGCCGTGCTGCTGTGGCAGCGTGCACTCAACCCACAGAAGGGCACGTGGTCCCTGCCCGGGGGCACTTTGCGCGACGACGAGGACCTGACGACCTCCGCTCGACGACTCCTCGCCGAGAAGGTCGACCTACGAAAGGTCGCCCACCTCGAACAGCTCTCCGTCTTCAGTGATCCACAGCGCGTGCCGGGTCCGCGCCGCATCGCGTCGACCTTCCTCGGACTCGTTCCCCTCAGCGCCGACCCACAACTGCCACCGGACACGGCCTGGCACCCCGTTTCGAAGTTGCCGGAGATGTCGTTCGACCACGGAACCGTCGTACGGCACGCGCGCAATCGACTCGCCGCGAAACTCTCGTACACCAACATCGCATTCGGGCTGGCCCCGGAAGAGTTCGCGATGTCGACACTGCGCGAAATCTACTGCGCTGCCCTCGGTTACCAGGTCGATGCCACCAACTTGCAACGCGTGCTGGGGCGTCGAGGCGTTCTGACTCCCACCGGCAACACCGCACCGTCCGGCAAGTCGGGTGGACGTCCACCCGCCCTGTACCGTTTCACCGACTCCACCTTGCGGGTCACCGACGAATTCGCCGCACTACGGCCGCCAAGCTGACACCGATCGCACTGTCAGGCAACAGCTTCGAGACTTCCGCGTTGCAACCACACCGAGGTCACGGCGCCGGCCGGATCGATGACCCGGTTGATTACACCGAACCGAGTCGTCACCCGATCGAGAATCCGATCGGCCTGCCAACGATCCGTCGGATCGGCGACAATCGCAAAGAAGCGATGGGTAGGTTTTCCCGCCATGACGCGAACCAATTCGGTGACCGTCCGCGCCGTGACTGCCACGCTCCAACCAGCGTCGAGAAACTCGGCGGCCGTGCGCGCACCGTGCTCGAATCCGATGTCCGTGACAAGTACAACTCCCCTGTTGGGGGCGATCTCTGAAACACTCATTGCCGAACCTCCACTCGGAATCAAACTTCTTGACTCCTATGTAAGTCCGCAATCTTGTGCTTCCCTTGTGCTGGTTCTGTGAGAACTCTGGGGAATTGCGCGCCCCACCTCAGACAGCCCTGGAAAGGCCCGCCCAGAAGACCGTCGAGGCCGCGTTCACCACCTCGCCCACCGGCACGTCGCCCAACATTCCGCCCGCAGCAAGCGTCGCGACGCCGTGGAACGTCGCAAAGGCAACCAGCGCAATGCTTTCCGGATCACCGGCGGCAATGTCACCGGCGGCCTGAGCTTCCGACACGAGCCGGACGGTCAGGTCCATCGTCGCGTGCCCCGCGTTGACGACAGTTTCGGCGGCGCCCGGCGCATGCTTGTTGCTGTACATCAGAGAGAGCAGGCCCGGATGCTCCAGCGCAAAATCCACGTAGGCATTGGCGAGCGAGGAGAACCGGGCCCTCGCGGTCGGTGGAGCATCCGCGACTGCCCGCTCGAGCGCACCGGTCATCCGATGGAATCCACTTTCGGCCAAGGCATCGAGCAAAGCCTGGCGATCACGAAAGTGCTTGCCCGGAGCCGCGTGGCTCACGCCCGCCTCACGCGCGAGTTGCCTCAGCGACAACTTGTCGACGCCATCTCGTTCGAGTGTTGCTTCGGCCGACGCCAGGAGTTCCTGTCGCAGGCTGCCGTGATGATACGGATGTTCGTGGGCGGGCATGGTGGCACCATATCAAAATGTTGTCATTGACAACTATGGTGTCAGTGCCTACATTTGGGATCACCCGAACCGAAGGAGCCACCATGGCCATCGACGTAGCCGGAACCACCGTCCTCATCACCGGAGCCAGCGCTGGGCTCGGAGTGGAATTCGCTCATCGCTTTGCCGCTCGCGGCGCAAACCTGGTTCTGGTCGCCAGGCGGGCCGACCGCCTCGAGGCACTCGCCACCGAACTCCGTGGCGCCCACGGCATCATCGTGACAGTCCTGCCCGCCGACCTGGCCGCACCCAGCGTCGGTGCATCGCTGCACCAGGAGCTGACAAACCGTGGCATCACCGTCGACTCGCTGATCAACAACGCCGGATTCGGAACACACGGGGCATTCGTGGACGAAGATCTCGAGCGCGTCACGTCCGAGATTCAGCTCAACATCGCCACGCTGGTCGAGCTGACACACACATTCCTGCCCGACCTTCTCACCGGCCGCGGAGCACTGGTCAACGTCGCCAGCACAGCGTCGTTCCAGCCGACACCGGGCATGGCCGTCTACGGCGCGTCCAAGGCGTTTGTACTCAACTTCACCGAAGCACTCTGGGCCGAAGCTCGCGGCAGCGGATTGACTGTATTGGCGGTGTGCCCCGGTCCGACGCGCACCGAGTTCTTCGACGTAGTCGGCTCCGAAGACGCGGCGGTCGGGCGAATGCAGACGGCAACTCAGGTGGTGGACACCGCTTTCCGCGCACTGGATCGACGCTACGCGCCGCCGACCGTCGTATCGGGACTGCCGAACTGGGTGTCCTCGATCAGCACTCGCTTCGCAACCCGCCGGTTGGGCGCGCTGATTTCCGGGCGACTGTTGGGTGACGTGCGAATAAAAGCCGAAACCAAGCGCTCGTCGACCTCTGCGGCGTAGCGACGCAACAGTTACGGAAGTTTCGGCTGGCTTTCGACTTCGGCCTGTTCGGTGTCGGTGGCCGGATCCCCAGATTCCGGATCCCCGGATTCCGGGTGGTCCCCCACCCCGAGGTCGTCGTACGGATTGAGCACTGCAAGAACCAATGTCACGACGCACGCCGCGAGCGGCTGAAACAGAAGCACGAGCAAAGTTCCGACGTTCGGGGCCCGCGCGATGATCTCCCCGACCGCCGGATTGTCGGCCGTGGGGAAACGCAGTTTTGTCACGCCCGAACCCACGAGTGCCATCAGTCCGGTACCTGCCACTGAACCGACTATCAACCCGCCCAGGGCATAAGGACCTCGACTCAGGCGTGCCAACCAGGCCGCCACCGCCGACAGCACACCGACGATCAGTGCCAGCCAGATGAACACGGCGCTCGCGTCGAACTGATGAAGGCTCTCACCCGTCAACGCGACGCCGCGCCCCTCGGACACCACCAACAGGTGCTCGGCCGGAGCCAAGAACGCCCACAGCACACCGACGAGCACGCTCACGCCCGCAATGGTTGCGGCGATCACGATCGCGGTGCGCAGACGAATCTGCCGAAGAGAGATCACACAGAGTGACGCTACCTGCGGGCGACGTCGATCGAGTCGACGACACCGTGTCGGGAGCATTTCGCCCACCATCCGTCAGGGCTGACCTGAACGATCATGCGGCGCCCGCACTGCTCGCAGAAGCGAGGAGGCTCGAGCCCCATCGACGCCGCAGTCGGCGTCGGATCGTCGACGCCGTCGACGATCCGACGCCCGGTGAACGGGTTGTACCGCTCCTCGGTCACCGGAGTGCTCACAGAGTGTCGTTCAGTGCTTTGATCGGCATCTGCAGATCCACCAACAAATCCAGATCCTTCTCGGCGGGACGTCCGAGGGTCGTCAGATAGTTGCCGACGATCACGGCGTTGATTCCGCCGAGGATGCCCTGCTTGGCACCCAGGTCGCCGAGAGTGATCTCGCGTCCACCCGCGAAGCGCAGGATCGTGCGTGGCAGCGCGAGACGGAATGCCGCCACGGACTTGAGCGCCTCGCTGGCGGGCAGCACGTCCAGATCACCGAACGGGGTACCCGGACGCGGGTTTAGGAAGTTGAGCGGGACCTCGTCCGGCTCCAGTTCAGCCAGGTTGGCCGCGAATTCTGCGCGCTGCTCCAGGGATTCGCCCATGCCGAGGATTCCGCCGCAGCACACTTCCATGCCTGCTTCACGAACCATCCGAAGCGTGTTCCACCGCTCTTCCCACGAGTGCGTGGTCACGACGTTCGGGAAATGCGACTTCGAAGTTTCCAAGTTGTGGTTGTACCGGTGCACACCCATGGCGGCCAGTTGGTCGACCTGCTCCTGGGTGAGCATGCCGAGCGAGCAGGCGATCTGGATGTCGACCTCGTTGCGGATCGCCTCGATGCCTGCGGCAACCTGAGCGAGCAACCGGGCGTCGGGTCCGCGGACGGCAGCCACGATGCAGAACTCGGTAGCGCCCGACTTCGCAGTCTGCTTGGCAGCTTCCACCAAGCTCGGGATGTCCAACCACGCCGCGCGAACCGGCGACTGGAAGAGTCCGGACTGCGAGCAGAAATGGCAGTCCTCAGGGCAGCCGCCCGTCTTCAGGCTGATGATGCCCTCGACCTCGACCTCCGGTCCACACCACTTCATACGCACATCGTGGGCGAGAGCCAGCAGGTCTTCGAGCCTGTCGTCGTCGAGTCGGAGTACGTCGAGCACCTGGCTTTCGGTCAGGCCAACTCCTCTTTCGAGAACTTGCTCGCGCGCCTGGTCGAGGATGTCGACCGTCGCAGGGGCCGTGCTAATCGGGGGCGGGGTCACAGACGTCTCCTTCGAAACCAGCAAAATTGAACACCGTACAAGTTGAACGGTGTTCACGTTAGAGACGTGGTGGAATACTGTCAAAGGCGGGTCCGATCGACATTCGATCGAAAGCGCTCCACAGCGGGACGAAACGAGGGGAACAACAAGTGCAGTTGCGACGCGGCGACGTGCTGGACGGCGCCATGGCGATACTCGACGAGTTCGGACTTGCCGACCTCACGATGCGCAGGCTCGCAACCTCACTGGGCGTCCAACCCGGCGCCCTGTACTGGCACTTCCCGAACAAGCAGACCTTGCTCGGCGCGGTCGTCGACAAGATCCTCGAAGACCTCGACGCCCCCGTCGACGCAGACACGTGGCAAGAAGCGTATTCCGAACTGGCACACAGACTTCGGTCTGCCCTACTGGCGCACCGCGATGGCGCCGAGTTGGTCAGCGCCACCTTCGCTTCGCGGATGACGAACAGCAAGGTGCGCGAGCATTTCGTACAAGCCGGGCAAGAATCCGGTCTCTCACGCGAGCACGCCCAACTCGCGGCGTACGCCCTGCTGTATTACGTACTCGGCCATACCGTGGACGAGCAGTCCCGAGCGCAGATGGAAGAAATGGGGGCACTGACCAGAGCACCCATTTCCCCCGACTCCCCCGAGGTGATCGGCGGCGGTTCCGACGAGGACCTCCTCGACGGCGATCCGACAGTGCGCTTCCAGTTCGGCCTGGACCTGTTCATCGACGGCATTCGCACTCGCCTGAATTCGATCCCCGATTCAACGCCCATCGAATCGGCTCTACGACACTCCTGACAGTCGGAGTACTGCAGTAGTGCCGGCCGCGACAATCACCACGACCACCAACGGCGCCTTGAACCAGGCGCAGATGCCTCCGGCCACCACGCCGAGCATCCGCGCCGGCCCCGCAACGTCATGCCCGGTGAAGACCGTCGATGTCACAACCACTGCGAGCAGCAGCACCACGACAGCACGATCGAGGGTTTTCTCGGCGAAGCCGGAGAGCTTCACCCGAGCGCGGAGCAGAACGCCACTTGCCCGCAAAGCGTAAGAACCGCAAGCGAACACGACGATACCGATCCAGACCGACGCGGTATTCATCGAACCTTCTCCCGGAACGGTATCGTCACCGCGATACTCAGCAGCGCTACGAGCGGCGCGGTACCGGGCGGCAGGAACGGCGACGTGGCCACCGCGACTGCTGCACCGATCAGGGCGGCAAGCAGCGTCACCTTCTCCTTCAGCGCAGGAAAGACAAGGGCCAGAATGACAACCGGAAACGCGGCATCCAATCCCAACGCGCCGGGGTCTCGGACGACGCTGCCGAGCAGCCCGCCCAGGAGAGCTCCGATCGGCCACGACACCGCGATCCCGATTCCACAGAACCAAAAAGCCGCACGCTTGCGCTCCACCGATTCCTGCGCCATGGCGACCGCGACGCTTTCGTCGTTGACCAGGTGCGCGCCGACCAACTTGCGCCAGCCCGAGCCCCCGCGCCAGCCTGAATCCGTGTAGCGATCCCTGCCGAGGAATGATCCTGCCGACATCCCATAGGCGAAGTTACGGGAGTTGATCAACAAGCCCGCCACAACAGCAGCGGTGGCACTGCCTCCGGCTGCGATGATTCCGATGAACAAGAACTCCGAAGACGCTCCCAGAACGAGTACAGCCAACGCCAAAAGCTGCCACAACGAGAATCCAGCCGATCCTGCCGTCACACCGTAGGACACACCGACGATGGCCACGGAGAGACAGATCAGCACGCTCACCCGAACCGTGTCTCGATCAACTGTTCGCCATAAAGAACGCATGTATTCTATGTTGAACGAAGTGACACCGTTCGTCAAGTAGAACGATCGATCGGAGAATCGAACGATGCCCAGTAATGAAACGGATACAGCGGAGACTCCTCAGAAACTTGTCGCCGTCGCACTCAAACGGGAACGTGCCCGAGCAGGCTTGAGCCTTTCGGAGGTCGCCCGGCGCGCCGATATCGCCAAGTCCACACTCTCCCAACTCGAATCCGGACTCGGAAATCCGAGCCTCGAAACACTGTGGGCACTCGGAAACGCATTGGGCGTGCCGTTCTCACAACTCGTCGACTCTCAGGCACAGACCGTTCAGTTGATTCGAGCCGGAGAAGGTCCCGCGATTGCGTCGGCAAACGCGTCGTACATCGCGACACTCTTGGCGCCGAGCCCACCGAACGCACGACGCGATCTGTATCGGATAGTCGCCGAACCGGGCGAGCCGCGTATTTCGACTCCGCATGCACGCGGCACCACCGAACACGTCGTGATCGGCACCGGACGGGCGCAGGTCGGGCCCACTGCAAATCCGATCGAACTCGGACCGGGCGACTATCTTGCTTATCCCGGCGACGAGGAGCACATCTTTCGGGCGCTCGAGCCCGGGACGACAGCGATCTTGGTGTCGGAACACACCTGAGCCGCGATGAGTTTCGCCGCTGCGGGAAGTCTGTATCTGGGAGGTGATGTGGCCAGAGCCTCGATTGCCGACGACAGTAACGACCGACAGCAGGAGGACCCATGTCCGGATCCAGCATCAGCAGCATTTTGCTCTCGAGCACCGACCCCGAACGCTTGCGCGACTGGTACGCCGAGGCGTTCGCCCCGAAGGTCGACCGGACTCCCGGCGAACCCGGCTACGACGTGCTCGACTTCAACGGTTTCTACGTGATGCTCGACAGACGCGACGACGTCGGCGAGACCAACCCCCAGCCGGGTCGCATGTTCCTCAACGTCGAAACCGACGACGCCCGGTCGATCGCACAGCGCATCGATGCGCTCGGCGGAAAATGGCACGCTCCACTCGAAGACCGCGGGGGCAGTTTGTTCGCCACTGCGATCGACCCCGACGGAAACTACGTTCAGATCATCGAGTTCAGCGAGGAAGCCAGGGCCGAGATGGAATCCGGAATGACGGATTCCCAAACCACCTAGTCCGGCAACCGCTGGGAACGGAGATAGTCATGCTTACAGACACGAAAGCATTCAGCGGATTTTCGGTGACAGACATCGACTCTGCAAAGAAGTTCTACGGCGAAACACTCGGGTTGAAGGTAACCGACGGAGACATGGGACTGATTCGCCTACATCTTGCCGGCGGAACCGAGATCCTCGTTTATCCGAAGCCGAATCACGAAGCGGCGACCTACACGATTCTCAACTTCGTCGTCGACGACATCGACACAACCGTCGACCAACTGACCGCACGTGGCGTGGAGTTTCTCAAATACGACGGATTCCCCCAGGATGCGCGAGGCATCATGCGTGGCAACGGCCCCGACATCGCCTGGTTCACCGATCCCGCCGGCAATGTTCTGTCGGTGATCAAGGAGTCCTGACGCGCTTAACCGCTGAACAGCTGCGACTGCCGCTGTTCAGCGGTGTCGGTGTTGGAGCGTTCTGCTGCCGCAGTTTCACGCTCGGCAGCCAGTTGCTCGGCGCTTTTTGCGTCGACAACGGGCTCCGACGCGCTGAGGTCGGAAAACAAGCCACTGCTCGATTCGTTCACATGCCACCCTTTTGCCTGGTCATCGTTGCCGCGCGCAGATAAACCTGCGTTAGAGATCGGTCGATGGCTACTCAATTACTGCCGCCCGTACGGCGCCGACAAGACGCCGATGACTCAGCAGTTCTTCACCCAGTGTTGCACGCCTGTGTTTTCCACGAGAAATTCGGTCCAGACGGGTTGTCATCGCCCGCACGGCGGAGCAATGTGAAAGATGAGCGCGGAGCAGGTCGGCAGCACTTTCGTCGGACACCTGGCCCCTCAATTCACCGCACAATTTTTGGAGGAATCATGTTGGGAATTGCTTTGGGCCTCGGCAGCGCCGCTGTCGGAATCGGCCTCGGACTGCTCGGCGCAGGAGCGGGAATTCTGCTGAGCGACAAGACCGTCAAAACCGCACGACGTGAACTCACCGCCTGACCAGGGCGAGCGCACTGAATTTTTGGGCACTCGGGTCGGTATTCGGGTGAACGCCGCGATGCGACACCCCGCGCAGTGGGTGTTCGCACGGGCCGCGCATCGACGTGGCGTGCATACCGGAGTAGATGTTCCGACGAGCGCGCAGGACGTGCTCGACCGGTTGACGGCACTCCGAATAAGTACGTGGAGTTACGGATTCGACCACAAGTCGGTCCGTCACCTGGGTCCGATGGCGCAAGACTTTGCGGCGATTTTCGGCTTGGGATCCAACGCCCGCCGGATCTCCGCCGTCGACGCGAACGGCGTCTGCATGGCGAGCATCCAAGCGTTGAACCGCAAAATCAGTGCCCTCGAGACAGAAGTCAGCGCGCTCGAGAAGGACGTGAACAGACTGAGACGGGAAACGGGAGACACGAGCACGACTCGGAATGCATTGGAAACAAACAACAATCACATATCCACACCGCTCGACGAATTCGGTGGATCCACCGGTCTGTAGTTTGTTCGGTGTGACCGCCCCTGATTCAGACTCCGACTCAGCGCCCAACGTGATTGCCGCGCTGTTCGACGTGACGTCCGATTCAGTCGGCGACGAACATGTCGAACAGGTACTTGCCGAATTCGGCTTTGGCGCAACGGAGGTCGCGGAGACCGCGGCCCGCATCCGGGCCAGTCGGTCGGAATTTCGGCGACTTCGCCGTCGCGAGAACGAATTGGCGGTTCTCTATTCGAGTGCACGTGAGCTCGCGCAGGTTCGCGACGTGGACACACTGCTGCAGAGGCTGGTCAACCGCGCACACGACATCATGGGCACCGACGTCACGTACCTGTCCGAGTTCGACGTGATCACTCGTGACCTGAATGTTCGAAAGACGGCCGGCGCGGTCTCGCCGGAACTCCAGCATCTGCAAGTTCCTGCCGGCGCGGGACTGGTCAGCGCGATTGCCGAATCTCGAGCAGCCCAATGGGTTCAGAACTACAGCGACTACACGCAGTCGCGCCATGACGAAGTGGTCGATGCCGCGATCGTCGCCGAGGGTCTGGTGGCGATTCTCGGCGTGCCGATGCTCTCCGA
>NZ_LVCT01000407.1:0-10045 GCF_001647205.1 Rhodococcus sp. EPR-134 | reverse complement strand
TGGTCCTGCAAACCGCGCGGGCACTCGACCGCGCCGAGGAATCCGCTGCCGAGACCGGGCGAGCACTCGACGAGCTGCGCGAACACGTGTCCGCGCGGGACAAATCGAACGTCGTCCACCAGGATCTGATCCACGCCGTTCTCCGCGGCGGCGGATACGCCCAGGTTGCACGAACTCTCAGCAGCTCTCTCGAGCGCAGCACCGTCGTCGTCGACAGTGAGCTACGCCCTCTCGTGAAATCCTCTGGCGAGCAGATCACGACGGTGCCGATGTCTCTTCCTCCCGCCGTGTCCGAGGCCATCGACCAGAGTCGCCGAAGCGGCCGATGCACGTTTGTCGCCGATGACAGTGAGACCGTGATCCAACTCGTCAGCGCCGTCACCGCCGGAGAATCGTTCCTCGGGGCCATCTTGCTGAATCGTTCGGACGCGCCGATCGGCCCCGTCGAACTCCGGACCGTGGAACGGGCAGCTCAGGTCACTGCCATCCTCGTGTTGCAACACTCGGCGGCGGCAGCAGCGGACCGGCGTGCACGTGACGAA
The DNA here is from genome assembly GCF_001647205.1 of Rhodococcus sp. EPR-134. Lineage (NCBI taxonomy): Bacteria > Bacillati > Actinomycetota > Actinomycetes > Mycobacteriales > Nocardiaceae > Rhodococcus > Rhodococcus sp. EPR-134. Next base: position 9,503 of record NZ_LVCT01000407.1, on the reverse strand, counting down.
CTGGTCGCCGACTTGCTGAGCACTGCCCCCGAGCGCAGGCGCGATCTCGAACGTAGGACCCGAAACCTCGGCATCTCACTCGGCGAACTGGACACCGTCCTCGTGGTGTCGGTCGCTCCGGAACTCCGCACCGCCGCGCTCCGCGCAATCGGGCAGTCTCTGCCGGTAGCGGGGTTGGCGGCGCAGCATGCCGGATTGATCGCGGTGGTCTCGCGCTCGGGAAACCCGGCAGCCGCGGCGACGGTCATTCACCGTCAGATCACCGGTTCGGTAGGACCGCACGCAGTAGTCATTGCGCCGGCGACGGCGGAACGCCCCGAAGAGCTCCCGGCGCGCTTCACCTCGGCGCTGCGCACGGCCCGCCTACTCACGGCATTGGGCAAGACCGACGGCGCGGTCACGACGGCGTCATATCTGCCGTACACCGTTCTGTTCGGCGAAAATCCGGAATCACTTCATCAGTTCATCGACGAAGTAATCGGCCCGGTACTCGCGTACGACCGCGACAAGGACACCGATCTCACCGCGACCCTTCGTGCCCTGGTACGCAACGACGGGAGCCCGACCAAGGCTGCCCGCGCACTCAACTATCACCCCAACACCGTCGTTCAGCGTCTCGACCGCATCCGTACGCTCCTCGGTCAATCGTGGCGGGAAGACGAGAACTTTTTCCGGGTGTCCATGGCGACGAGGCTCGACGAACTTCGGGACGTGGGAACCGAAGAGGCCGGAAGCGGCATCACCGACAGCGCCGATGGTGCATGACACTACAATTTCGACCGATCGATGTGTCGTGAGCACGTGGCCTGGCAAGCATCGACCTCCCTACTGTGAAGCGGAGCACAGAACCACTTCAGGAGGACGACCCCCCGTGTCATCAACCAGCAGCCGATCAACCAACAGCCGCATCGCCGATTTCCGGTCCTACGACGTCGCCGCACGGCGCGCCGAGATCGTTCGCCAGACCGACCTGACCGAAGCAGACATCGCGGTCTACGACGCTGCCGACGGCCTCACCATCGATCAGGCCGATCGCATGGTCGAGAACGTCCTCGGCGTCATCGGCATCCCGGTCGGCGTGGCCACCAACTTCACGATCAACGGCACGGACTACCTGATCCCCCTCGCCACCGAGGAGCCGTCGGTAGTCGCAGCCGCGAGTAACGCTGCTCGCATCGCACGCGGACTCGGGGGCTTTCACGTCTCGAGCACGCAGCCGATCATGCAAGCCCAGATTCAACTCGTCGACGTCGTGGATCCGGCAGCTGCCCGCATCCGACTCCTCGAGGCACGTGAAGAAATCATTGCACTCGCCAACGAGCAGGACCCGAAGCTGGTCAGCGTCGGGGGTGGCGTGAAGGACATTTCGGTTCGCATCGTGTCCTCGGACAAGGCCGCCTACGTCGTCCTCCACCTTCATGTCGACGTACGAGATGCCATGGGCGCCAACGCAGTCAACACGATGGCAGAGGCAATCGCGGATCGAGTAGCCGAGATCGGCGGCGGGCACGTCGTTCTTCGCATTCTCACCAACAAGGCAGATCTGCGGCTGACGCGCGTTCGTGCCGTGTTCGACGCCGAATTGATCGGCGGTGCAGAGGTAGTGGACAACCTGATCCATGCCGCACGCTTGGCGGAGCTGGATCCCTACCGCGCCGCGACACACAACAAGGGCATCATGAACGGCATCAGCGCCGTGGTGTTGGCAACCGGAAACGACACGCGCGCAGTCGAAGCCGGGTGCCATTCCCATGCAGTCAACGCCGACGGGATCTACTCGTCGCTCTCGCATTTCGAGAAGAATGCCGACGGAAACATCGTCGGCACCCTCGAGCTACCCATGCCGGTCGGCCTCGTCGGCGGGGCCACCAAAGTGCACCCGGTAGCGCAGGCCGCAATCAAGATGCTCGGCGTCGAGAGCGCCGAGGAACTCGCCGGCATCATCCTGGCAGTCGGCCTGGCGCAGAACCTGGCTGCTGTCCGCGTTCTGGCCAGTGAGGGTGTCCAGCGCGGACACATGGGGCTGCACGCCCGCAACATCGCTGCCACCGCCGGAGCGCAGAAGAGCGAGATCGACGCCGTGGTGGCACGCCTGATCGCGGACAAGAGCATTCGCGTCGAGCATGCCGAGAAGGTTCTCGCCGAGATCCGCGGCGGAAACTGACGACAATGACCGAAACAGTTGCAGGATCACCGGTGTGGAAGCCGGCGCCTCATCGAGTGCCGGCGCCGGGGCTGCCGACCTCGGTCCGGATCTACGAAGTCGGGCCACGCGACGGACTTCAAGCGGAAACAGCGGTGATCCCGACCGAGACGAAAGCCCAGTTCATCGAACGCCTGGTCGCGGCCGGCTCCCGCACTGTCGAATTGACGAGTTTCGTCTCACCTCGATGGATCCCGCAACTTGCGGACGCGGAAGAATTGATGGGTCGGCTGCACCTGCCGGACTCGGTACGTACGGTCGTTCTTGTCCCGAACCGCAAGGGTCTCGAGCGGGCCGTCGCCGCCGGAGCAAGCGAGGTTGCAGTATTCGTCAGCGCCACAAAGGAATTCGCGAAACGCAACCTCAATTCCACGGTGGACGGCGCGATCGCCGCGGCTGCCGAGGCCACTACGGCCGCCCGAGCCCTGGGACTTCCCGTCCGCGGCTACATCTCCATGTGCTTCGGCGACCCGTGGGAAGGCTCCGTGCCCGTCGAGCGTGTCGCCGACATCGCAAAGACCCTGGTCGACAGCGGTGTCACGTCACTCTCACTCGGCGACACCATCGGCGTCGGCACACCTGGCCATGTGCTCGCTTTGCTCGGCGCCCTCCGAGAACGTGGCATCCCCACATCGCGGATCGCCATGCACTTTCACGACACCTACGGCCAGGCGCTGTCGAACGTCTATGCGTCGTTGACCGCTGGGGTATCCGAATTCGACAGTTCCGCAGGTGGTCTCGGACGGTGCCCGTATGCCAAGGGCGCGACCGGAAATCTCGCCACCGAGGATCTGGTGTGGATGCTCCACGGCCTCGGGATCGACACCGGCATCGACCTGGATTCGCTCACCGATACAAGCAGCTGGATGGCCGAACAGATCGGCCACTCGAGCCCGTCCCGAGTTGTCACCGCCCTCCGCGCAGCACGCACCTGACACCCGCAACGCAAGCCCCTCATCTCGCAAGCCCCTCCCTGACGACCCCGCCATGCATGACACTGGAGAAGACTGATGTCACCACCGCAGCCGGCAACGACGCCGACCACCACAACCGAGCCGACCGAGCAGCAGACATACCTCGAAGTCTGGGGCGACACCGTCAACGGTCGACACCTCGCGATCTCCGTTGCAGTCGGCAGTGTCGTCGGCGCCTCGGCCCTTCTCGCGGCCCAGGCACTGTTCGAACGGGTCGTCAGCGAACCGTCGTTGGCCCAGGCGTACAGCCTTCTGGTCGGCATCGCGGCCTGCCTGCTCGCCGGCGTGGTCTGCGGAATCTTCATCAAGCCGAAGCGGATAGTCGCCTTGGCCGCCGCCGACGCGGAGTCGATCGACGGTGTCATCACGACGATGAGTGAACAGCGCCAGGGTCTGGGCACTCTCGCCGACATTCCGGAGCAGAGCCGACAGGAACTTCGCGAGCTGGGTCTGTACGACCACTTCGCCGCTGCCGAGGCCGAGCACGCACGGGTCTCGAACACACCGAAGGACGGTGGGCGCGCATGAGTTCGGTTCTGACCAACGAAATTCTGATTGCCGTTCTCTTCGGCATCATCGGTGCGGTCGCGTTCACGTTCATCGGATTGATCTCCGGCACGGACGAGACCGCCACGATCGCACCGCTGACTCTGCTCGTGATTCTGCTCGGCGCTCCCCCGGCGGCGGTCTTCACGTTCTTCCTCTCGGGTGCGATCGCCAAACACATGACGCACGCGGTGCCGACGATGCTGCTGGGCATTCCCGGCGACACGATGGCGATTCCACTCTTGCCGGAAGCGCAGATGATGCGCTCACTCGGCATCCCGCACATCGCACTCCGCAAGGCGATCTCGGGAGCAGTGATCTCGGCGTTCGTCGCTGTGCCGGTTGCCGTTTTGTTCGCGACCATCCTCGCGCCGTTCGCGGACACCGTTCAGTCGATAGCACCGTGGCTGTTCCTGGTCGCCGCCATCGGCATCGCCTACGCCTCACCAGGCCGCTGGGCCGGGGTTGTCGCCCTCGTTCCCTTCGTCATCTTGATCCTCGGCGCCCGCGCGTTGACGTCGAATTACGATGTGTCGCTGAACATCAGCTACTTCCTTGCGATCGCAGTCGGGCCGCTGATCGCGGACCTCGCATTGACCTTGGGCCCGTCGAGCCGTAAGGACATGGAACGCAGTGAACCCAAAACCGTTGCATTGGCCCCGGACATCAAAGGATGGAAGGGATACTTCCCCAATCCTCTGAAGGTCCTCGATCGCAAGCAGATCGGTTACACCGCCGCCGCTTCCACGGTGTCGAGCGCAACCTTCGTCTTCAGCCCGGTCGCCATGACTGTTCTGATGGGTGAGCTGGTAGGTGCGCGGATCAAGAACGGCTATCACCGACTGACCACAATGGTCTCGGCGAAGAACGGTACGACGGAATCCACCTACATCGCGGAAACCCTCATCCCACTCGTCGCTTTCGGCCTTCCGCTCAGCCCGCTCGCGGCAGGCCCCGCAGCCCCTCTGTTCAACGCTCCACCGGTGTTCGAGACCAATCAGGAAACCGGAGTGATCAACAATCTCTCCACGTACCTGACGCAGTGGGAGTTCCTGCTCTACGGCCTGCTCGCTGTGGTCACGGCGACGGTCATCGCATACCCGTTTGCCATGAACTACGCGTACCGCGCTGCGTCAGCGGTGGTCAAGCACATCAGTCACGAAGCTGTGATCGCGGTGTTCACGGGACTGGTCGTGGTCATCAGCATCTGGGAGGGCGGCATCCTCGGGCTTCTGATCACCGTGACGGTCGGCCTGGTCGGTGGTCTTCTCGGGCGCCTGTTCAAGATTCACGGCGGAGTTCTGTTCATGGGTTACTACGTAGCGCTGTTCAGTGTTCCTGCGCTGATCAATCTGTTCTGAATCGGTCGACTCCACCACCACGTGCGGACCCGCAACAAACTGCGGGTCCGCACGTATTTCTTCAGCTACCGACCGTGAGCGCCACGGTTCGATTGCGGTCCAACTTCTTCGCTCGATACAACGCCTCGTCAGCGCAATCGACCAATTGCGTCAGGTCTGCGTCGCCGTGGGGTGAACACGCGACGCCGATGCTGACCGTCGGCCCGAATTCACCCAATACTGCCGACGAATTCTCCGCTTGCGCGCGTCGAATCATCTCGGCTGTTTCGGTCGCACCCTCGAGATCGACGCCGGCCATCAGTACGACGAACTCCTCGCCGCCCAATCGGGCGAAGAGATGCTTGTCATCGAGGTGCCGCCGCACCTGATCGGCAAAACTCACCAACGCCGTATCGCCGGCACGATGACCGAGGTTGTCGTTCACCATCTTGAAGTGATCCAGATCCATCATCAGGACGCTGACCGGACGTCCAGAGTGGCGACGCGGATCGGTCGCACCCGTCACGCTGCCGCCTCGCCGCAGGAATTCGTCCCGGCGCAACGCACCGGTGAGATCGTCGTGGGTGACGGCCTGGGTGAGTGCCTCGAGCGCGCGGCGACGCTCGAGGATCACGCAGGCCACCGCGATCGGCGCTACCGCCAGCAGCGACAATCCGATCTGGACCGACGCGCTGACCGGCGAGACGCCCTCGCTGGACAATCCGAGATGGCCGTCGGCCGTCAGTACCAACGTCCAGGCAGTTGACACAGCGGTGAGCACCGACGTGACAAATACATTGGTGAGCAAGGCTGCAGTCACCAGCGCCGGCATGGCAAACGCGATCGCTCCGGCACCGCCTATCACCCACTCCAAGATGATGCAGACGGCCAGCAGCGCCGTCGGAACGACTGATCGACGCACAAGCGTGGCAACAGCTTTCGGTTCTCGATCCACTCGTCGAAGCGAAGGGAATGTCAGCACCAAGGGGACGATGGTCATGTAGTTGACGAACTCACTCGAGAACCAGAGCAACCAGCCGTCCCACCACTGCCCGCCGAACAGCACGCGGTTCGCGATTCCGCCCACGAGCGCCGCCATCGACGCGGCGGCGACAGTCATCGACACGAGATAGCCGACGGACTGAATACTGGTCAGTCGACGGTCCTCACTGTCGACCCAGCGAAAGGCGTAGAAGCCGCTCGCAACCCCGACGATGTTGGCCGCGTTGAGCCACACCGTGGACTCCCATGCCCCACCGGTGATCAGGTCGGCTCCGACATAACCGACTACGACGCAGATCCAGGTGAGCAGTGTGGCGGAACGCGGCGACCGAAAGAGGATCCCGAGTAGCAGCGCGTTCGCCGGCCAGAAGACTGCAAGCGTGCCCGGCAGACGGCTCAGAATTCCGACCAGGCACGAGACGAAGACGACTACGCCGATAAGCAGTGCGCGACGTACGGCCGATGACGACAACGACTTTTCGACCGTGCTCACCACCTACATTCGACTGACCTACTCACAATTCGACAACCACTGTCGGTGACCAAGGCGCCCCGGATGCAGGGTCGCCGCAAGACACCCGTCGAAATATACCGACCGGAATCGTACGCGAGGGACGTCGAAACCCGAGGTGCCCCACTGTGCCTTGGCTATCGATGCGGACAAATCGGATGTTACGTCGTCAGTTGGTCAAATGAAGTTCACCGAGCGTGATCGAAGCGGTGCGAGCAAACTCTCGGACACTCGCGCCTCCACTTCCGGCAGGCATTACCCCGAGAAGGGGAACACCGCTGACCGAGACCAGATCCTCGCGATTGCATTTCTCGGCGAGGTCCGGTTCCTGCGGCCACGAACCGATCACCAATCCGGCGCAGTCCACGCCGGATGCACGTAGGGCTTCCACGGTCAGTGCCGTGTGATTGAGCGTGCCCAGGCCGGACGCAACCACCAGCACCACTGGCGCTGCCAGAGCCGCGGCAAGATCGCGAGCGGTGAACCCGTCGACGCCCAAGCGGACCAGCAAGCCGCCGGCGCCTTCGATCAGGGTCAGGTCGTGGGTGGTGTCCAGGTCGCGAGCAACTCGGACTACTTCGTCGAGCGCCAACAACGGCAGACCACTTCGACGGGCAGCAGTATCCGGCGCCAAAGGTTCGGGATACCGCGCCAACTCGACCAGCGTCACGCCGCCGCCGGTCAGACGCTCGATCTCGGCCAGATCACCCGCACCGTCCACGTCGACGCCGGTCTGGGCCGGTTTGAGCACTGCAACCGACTTGCCCGACTGCAAGGCCACCGATGCCAATGCGGCTGTCACCACTGTTTTTCCGACGTCGGTCGACGTTCCGGTCACCAGGAAAATGCTCATGCTCGGGCTCCGGCCAATACTTCGCGCAGTACGAGAGCGATCTGCTCCATCTCGGATGCGGACAGCGTCGCTCGTGCGGTCAGACGCAGCCGTGACGTTCCTTCCGGAACCGACGGCGGGCGGAAGCAACCGACATGCAACCCCTGATCCCGGCACGCCGACGCGGCATCGAACGCCCGCTGCGGATCACCGAGAACGACTGAGACGACAGCAGATTCAGGCGACGGAGCACCGGTGACGTCCGCCAACTCGGATGCCCGGGCCAGGACGTCGAGCGCTCGCGTCGGCTCACGCTGGAGTACGGCGAGTGCAGCCCTGGCCGCGCCTACGGCGGCCGGTGCGAGACCGGTGTCGAAGATGAACGTTCTTGCCGCGTCGATGAGATGCGCGCGGATCTTGTTGTCACCGAGCACAACTCCGCCCTGGCTGGCGAGCGACTTGGACAGTGTTGCCGTCACGACGACGTCGGGTTCACCGGCCAGGCCCGACTCGTGGACGAGTCCACGTCCACCGGCACCGCGCACACCGATGCCATGCGCTTCGTCGACCAACAGGATCGCCCCGTACTCGCGGCACACCTGATGCATCTGCCGCAGTGGCGCGAGGTCTCCGTCGGCACTGAAGACCGAATCGGTGACGACCAGTGCTCGCTCTTCCACTCTGCTGCGCAACGTGTCGGCGAGAAAGCCCACGTCCGAATGCGGAGCCACGGCAACCCGAGCACGTGACAGGCGGCAGGCATCCACCAGCGAGGCATGCGATCCCGCATCGGAGACAATCAACGACCCTGGACCCGAGAGCGCCGTCACCGCGCCGAGATTGGCTGTGTAACCGGAGGAGAAGACAAGTCCGGAGTCCGCCCCGACGAATTCGGCCAGTTCGACTTCGAGCAGTTCGTGTTCGGTGGTGGTGCCGGTGACCAGACGCGAGCCCGTGGCGCCCGCGCCCCAACGGCGTAGAGCCGCCGTGGCACCCTCGATCACATCGGGGTGCCGCACGAGTCCGAGGTAATCGTTCGACGCCAGGTCGATCAACGGGGAGTCGACCGTGCGAGGACGGAGTTCGCGACGCAGTCCAGCGGCCCTGCGGTCCGCTTCGACGGCCGTCAGCCAATTCAGCGAGGTGTTCACTTTTCCGACCATACTTGAACACCGTTCAACTCAATGGTTAGGGTGCATCCGTGCTCACAACCGGACTTGATCCCCATGACGTCTCCGCCATCGATGCCGATGTCCTCTGGCATCCGTACGGATCGTTTCCCGCGTCGACTCGTCCGCTGATCGTCGACTCTGCGCAGGGGGCTACCCTGACGCTCTCCGACGGCCGCCGATTGGTCGACGGGATGAGCTCGTGGTGGGCCGCCATTCACGGCTACCGCAATCCCGTGCTCGACACCGCCGCCGCACGGCAGCTCGGCAAGATGAGCCATGTCATGTTCGGCGGACTGACGCACGAACCCGCCGCTCGCCTCGGGCGACTGCTCGTCGACATCACACCACCTCACCTCGACAAGGTGTTCCTCTCCGACTCCGGTTCGGTGGCGGTCGAAGTCGCAGTGAAGATGTGCCTGCAGTACTGGCGGAGCCTCGGAAAGCCGTCGAAGAATCGTTTGATGACCTGGCGCGGCGGATACCACGGTGACACCTTCACCCCCATGAGCGTCTGCGATCCCGACGGCGGCATGCATTCTCTCTGGACCGACGTCCTGCGCCCTCAGGTCTTCGCGCAGGCTCCCCCGGCGGGCTATCTCCCCGAATACGTGCAGGAGTTGGAATCGCTCTTGGCCGAGCATCACGAGCACCTCGCAGCGGTGATCGTGGAACCAGTGGTCCAAGGCGCCGGCGGAATGCGTTTCCACGATCCCGCGTACCTGATCGACCTGCGTAACCTCTGCGACAAGTACCAAGTCCTCCTGGTCTTCGACGAAATCGCGACCGGATTCGGACGCACCGGAGAATTGTTCGCCGCCGATCACGCCGGCGTCAGTCCCGACGTCATGTGCGTCGGCAAGGCACTGACCGGCGGGTACATGAGTCTGGCGGCAACGCTGTGCACCACGGAGATCGCGGAGACC
>NZ_LVCT01000406.1:0-9939 GCF_001647205.1 Rhodococcus sp. EPR-134 | reverse complement strand
GCTTGCGATGGACTGGCGGCGTGACGTCGCAACCCTCGAACGTGGCCTCGCTCGAGGCCTCGCCGAAGCCGTCACAATTCCCGGGGTCGTCGACGTCCGCGTCAAAGGCGGAATCGGAGTGATCGAACTCGAACAGCCGGTCGACATGCAGAGCGCGACCGATGCAGCCGTCGACGCCGGCGTCTGGCTCCGGCCGTTCCGCAACCTCGTATACGCGATGCCTCCGTACCTGTGTTCGGAGGCAGAGGTGGAACAGATCACAGCCGGAATGCTTGCAACCGCCCGCAGCCAGGCGAAACGGTGATCGGCACCGTAGACAGTCGACGAGATTCGATCGGCTGCACCCGATAGGGTCTGATTCATGGATCAACCGCCGAGCGAGACCTCAGCCACTCCCATCCCGGTATGGCCTGGCAGTGCGTACCCACTCGGTGCCACCTACGACGGCGCTGGGACCAATTTCTCGCTCTTCTCCGAGGTCGCCGAGGCCGTCGAGCTGTGCCTGATCGCCAAGGACGGAACCGAAACCCGCATTCGGATGGACGAGGTCGACGGTTACGTCTGGCATGCGTACCTTCCGTCGGTATCCCCCGGCCAGCGATACGGCTACCGCGTACACGGGCCGTACGATCCGGCTGCAGGTCTGCGATGCGATCCGAGCAAGCTCCTGCTGGACCCGTACGGAAAAGCGTTCGACGGAGACTTCGACGGAGACCGTTCGCTGTTCTCGTACGACGTCGAATCGGCGGCGGACCCCGAACCTTCAGGAGACGACGAATCTCCCGTCGTGGAGCCGCAAGAGGCTATCGACGAAACGAGTTCGGAAGCCGAATCGGACGAGGTGGGCCTCGAAGACGACTCGCCCACGGGCGATCAGGAATCGGACGAGATCCTCGAGCCCGAACCCTTCGAGCCGGAACCACTCGTCGACGAACCCGCCACCATCCCTTTCCCCCAACATGATTCGCTCGGCCATACGATGTCGACCGTCGTCATCAACCCGTTCTTCGATTGGGCGTCCGACCACTCGCCGAAGCGTCCGTATCACGAGACGGTCATCTACGAAGCGCACGTCAAGGGTATGACCGCGACGCATCCCGGAGTTCCGGAGGAATTGCGCGGCACGTACGCGGGGCTCGCTCATCCGGTGATCATCGAGCACCTCACCGATCTGGGTGTCACGGCGATCGAACTGATGCCGGTCCACCAGTTCATGCACGATCAGGTGCTTCTCGACCAAGGTCTGCGAAACTACTGGGGTTACAACACCTTCGGCTTTCTCGCTCCGCACACCGACTACTCCTCGGCCACGAAACCCGATGCGGCCGTAGCGGAATTCAAAGCCATGGTGCGCAGCTTCCACCAGGCGGGTATCGAAGTGATCCTCGACGTGGTCTACAACCACACCGCCGAGGGCAATCACATGGGGCCGACCATCAGCTTCCGCGGAATCGACAATGCCGCCTACTACCGCCTCGTCGACGGCGACGAAGAGCACTACATGGATTACACCGGAACGGGCAACAGCCTCAACGCCCGTCATCCGCATACGCTGCAATTGATCATGGACTCTCTGCGGTACTGGGTCACGGAGATGCACGTCGACGGTTTCCGCTTCGACCTCGCCTCGACACTCGCCCGTGAACTGCACGACGTGGACCGCCTTTCGGCCTTCTTCGATCTCGTGCAACAGGATCCGATCGTCAGTCAGGTGAAGCTGATCGCCGAACCGTGGGACGTCGGCGAAGGCGGTTACCAGGTCGGCAACTTCCCCGGCCTGTGGACCGAATGGAACGGCAAATACCGCGACACCGTCCGCGACTACTGGCGTGGTGAGCCGGCAACGCTGGGGGAGTTCGCCTCCCGTCTCACCGGATCCTCTGATCTCTACGAGGCCACCGGACGTCGCCCTGGCGCGAGCATCAACTTCGTCATCGCTCACGACGGTTTCACCCTCCACGACCTCGTCTCGTACAACGAGAAGCACAACGAAGCCAACGGCGAGAACAACAACGACGGCGAATCGCACAACCGATCTTGGAACTGCGGGGTCGAAGGCCCCACCGACGACCCGGAAATCCTCGAACTGCGTGGCCGTCAGAGCCGGAACATACTGGCTACGCTGATGCTCAGCCAGGGCACCCCGATGCTTGCTCACGGCGACGAGATGGGCCGAACTCAGCAGGGTAACAACAACGTTTACTGCCAGGATTCGGAACTGTCATGGATGGATTGGACTCTCGCGGAAACCAACGCCGACCTCGTCGAGTTCACCAAGCGCGCAATTGCCTTGCGCGCCAAGAACCCGGTCTTCCGGCGTCGTCGATTCTTCGAGGGGCGACCTATTCGAAGCGGCGATCAGAGTCGCGACATCGCCTGGCTCACGCCGTCTGGCGAAGAGATGACTCCGGCCGACTGGGACAGCGGTTTCGGCAAGTCGTTGGCTGTCTTTCTCAACGGTGACGCGATCCCGGAACCGAACTACCGCGGCGAGCGCGTCACGGGAGATTCGTTCCTTCTCTGCTTCAACGCCCACTACGAAGATCTCGAATTCTCCACCCCCAACGCGGACTACGCGTCGGAGTGGACCGTCGTACTGGACACCTCGGTCCCCACCGGTGAGAGCGATACCGTGATCAAAGCCGGAACAACATTGGATGTAAAAGCGCGAGCATTGACGGTACTTCGCAGAACCGCTTGAGGGAGACGTGCACATGGCCCCGATAACCAGCACCTACCGACTGCAGTTGCGACCGGATGCATTCACTCTTCGTGATGCGGCCGCACAGGTGGACTACTTCGAGGCATTGGGGGTCTCACATCTCTATCTCTCCCCCATCCTCACGGCAACGTCCGGATCGACGCACGGCTACGACGTCACCGATCCGACAACCGTGTCCGAAGGACTTGGTGGCCGCGAGGCCCTGGTGGAGCTCTCGCGCGCCGTTCGATCACGTGGGATGGGCCTGATCGTCGATCTGGTCCCCAACCACGTCGGTGTCGCCAAACCTCGCGAAAATGCTTGGTGGTGGGACGTTCTCACGCACGGGCAGTCGTCGGAGTACGCGGATTTCTTCGACGTCGATTGGGCCGAGGACAACGGAGCCAACGGCGCCGACGGCAAACTCTCACTCCCGGTACTGGGTAGCCCGGACGATCTCGACGCACTGACTGTCGAGAAAGATGGCGAGGAAACACTTCTCGCGTTCTACGAGCACCGCTTCCCCATCGCTGCCGGTACTGAATTCGGATCTCCACAGGAGGTGCACTCCAGGCAGTCGTACCGACTCGTACCGTGGAACGCCGGGATCGTCAACTACCGACGGTTCTTTGCCGTCAACGAACTCGCTGCGCTGCGCCAGGAGGACCCCCAAGTCTTCGAACTCTGCCATCGGCAAGTGAAGTCGTGGGTCGACGAAGGACTGATCGACGGCGTTCGCATCGATCATCCGGACGGACTCGCGAATCCGGCGGAATATCTCGGGCGCCTGCGAGAACTGATCGGACCAGATCAGTGGCTCGTGATCGAAAAGATCCTCGGCCATACGGAACCACTCGATCCGATGCTCCCGATCGACGGCACCACCGGATACGACGCCCTCAATCAGCTGGGCGGCATTTTCGTCGATCCCGCCGCCGAACTCGAATTGACCGAACTCTCGGCAGATCTGACCGGCGACGACGGGGACAGTACGTGGTTGCATCACACCGAACGTCAGTTCAAACGCGACACCGGGCGCGGTGACCTGGCACCGGAGGTTCGCAGGCTCGTACGTGCAATCCGACGCGAAACCGGAAGTCGTTGCAGTGAGACCGAACTGAACGACGCAGTTGTCGTCGCGATCGCTCGGATGCCGGTGTACCGATCCGACTACAGTCCCCTCGCCGGTTTGGCCGCTCGGATCGTCGGCGACATGCACGAATTGGCTCCCGGACATGAACCATCGTTCAACGTGTTGGCGCAATCCCTGGTGAACAGCGGTGAAGCCTCAGTTCGCTTCCAGCAGGTGTGTGGCGCTGTCATGGCCAAGTCCGTCGAAGATCGACTCTTCTATCGGACGGCGCGCCTGGTCTCACGTCAGGAAGTCGGCGGCAACCCGGCATCGCTTGCCGTCTCCGTCGCCGAATTCCATCTCCACAACGCGGACCGAGCGAAGCGGTGGCCGCGCGCGATGACGAGTCTGTCCACTCACGACACCAAACGCGGCGAGGACGTGCGGGCACGGATCGGTGTTGTGTCTCAAGTGCCGACCCTGTGGGCCCGGCTGATTCGCGAGTGGGAAGGCGTGTGCCCCAGCCCTGATCCGCTTACCGGATTGTTCTTGTGGCAGAACATCATCGGTGTGTGGCCGGCGGACGGCCGCTCGGCAGCCTCTGTTCCAGAGCTGCGCGAGCGTTTGCACGCCTATGCGGAGAAAGCCGTCCGCGAGTCCGGCGCCAGAACTTCCTGGAACGATCCGGACGTCGACTTCGAGTCGGCAGTGCACCGCTGGATCGACGAGGTGATCGACGGCCCAGTCGGTGATTCGGTCAGCGAATTCGTCGGCAGGATCGCGCGTCACGGCTGGTCGGACTCTCTGGGCCAAAAGCTGCTCCAACTTCTCGGGCCCGGCGTTCCCGACGTCTACCAGGGCACTGAGCTGTGGGAGGACTCGTTGGTCGATCCGGACAACCGGCGGCTTGTCGACTACGGAACGAGGCGATCACTGCTCGATTCCGGCGCCGCGCCGATCGACGCAACAGGAACCGCAAAGTTGCACCTCGTTCGCACGGCACTGACACTGCGGCGGGAGAACCCCTCGTGGTTCGATCACGGTGAGTACCGGCCGGTCTTCGCTTCAGGTTCCGGATCCGGTCATCTGGTCGGCTTCTCGCGCGGCCCGGCAGGTGATCCGCCCATGGTCGTCGCTCTGGCGACGCGACATTCGCTCAGACTCTCGTCGCACGGTTGGAGAAATACGCGAGTGGACCTGCCAGATGGCGAATGGGTCGACGCACTGAGCGGACAACCCGTCTTGTCTTCGGATGCGCGGGACATCTTCGCTGCCGGGCCATGTGCCCTGTTGACCAGGGTGCGCTGAGCGGTTTCCGCTGACTGGGCATTCACCCCCGAAAAGAACTTCGTCGCGCTAACTTCCGAAGAGCAGATCGTCACCACTAGTCGGAGGTTTGAGCATGGCCGCCAGTCGATTCACCGGAAAAGTTGCCTTCATCACCGGAGCCGCCCGCGGTCAGGGGCGCGCCGAAACTGTCCGGCTGGCAGAAGAGGGCGCAGACATCATCGCCGTCGACGCGTGTGTTCAATTCGAATCCACCTCATATGCCGGCGCCACCGACGACGACCTGGCCGAGACAGTCGAACTGGTCAAGGCCCTGGACCGTCGAATTGTCGCTACCAAGACCGACGTTCGCGACTTCTCTGCGCTGTCCGCGGCGCTCGCGGCCGGCATCGACGAATTGGGGCGACTTGACGTCGTCGTCGCGAACGCCGGAATCTGTTCTGCCAACATGTCCTGGGAAATCACGCCCGAGCAGTGGCAGGAAACGCTCGACGTCAACCTGACCGGCGTCTTCCACACCGCCAAGGCAGCGATCCCGCACCTGATCAAGCAAGGCACCGGTGGCTCGATCATCTTCACCAGCTCCGTCGCCGGCCTGCGCGGCCTCCCCTTCCTCGGCCATTACGTCGCGAGCAAACACGGCATCACCGGTCTGGCCAAGACGATGGCCTCGGAGTTGGGGCAGTACAACATTCGGGTCAACACCATCCACCCACACGGCGTGGAAACCGGAATGCAGATGACGGACATGCGGCCGCTCATCGACGCCAACGCCCACACACTCGGTCCGATCTTCATGCAGACCTTGCCCGACCCGGTCAGCCAGCCGGAGGACATCGCCGCCGCCGTCGCGTTCCTCGGTTCCGACGAGGCCCATCACATCACCGGCATCGCGATGCCGCTCGATCTGGGCACCCTGATCCGCTGATCGAATCTTCTCGAGTTTTTCCCGTCCTCGGGGAATATCGCTTCCCCGAGGACGGTTGCGCGAGACATGACCAAAACTGTTGTAGCGCAGACGTACGGCACGCCCGAGGTCCTGAAGCTGGTGGACGTCGATTTACCGGCGCCGAAATCAGGTGAAGTCCTGGTCGACGTGAAGGCGATCGGCGTCAATCCCTTCGACTTCAAGCTCTACAGCGGCGCTTTTGGCACCGACCCCGAGAAACTTCCCATCCGCCTCGGCGGCGAGGCAGCGGGCGTCGTCTCGGCTGTCGGCGACGGCGTCACAAATGTGAACGTCGGCGACGAAGTGATCGTCAGCCCCGGCAACGGCCTCTACTCCGAACAAGTAGTCGTGCCGGTCTCCTCTGTCACCGCGAAGCCCGCAGGCATCAGCTGGGAACAGGCAGCCGGCCTCCTTCTGGTCGGCGGAACTGCAGTCGACGCCCTCGACACCATTCGGGTCGGTTCCGGCGACACCGTTCTCATCCACGGCGCGTCCGGCGGCGTCGGCGCGATCGCTGCTCAGCTGGCAGTTGGTCGCGGAGCTACGGTGATCGGCACCGCGGGAGCCTCGAATCAGGATTACGTGCGCTCGCTCGGCGCGACGCCTGTGCTCTACGGCCACGGCCTCGAAGCGCGTGTTCGTGAACTCGCGCCGAACGGCGTCGACGCCGCCTTCGACACCGCCGGAACAGATGAAGCCGTCGATACTTCGCTGGCTTTGGTCTCCGACAAGAGTCGCATCGTCACCATCGTCGCGTTCGGACGCGCCCAGACCGACAGCTTCGCTTCCGTCGGCGGAGGCAATCCGGCAAGTGCGGAAGCGCGTTTGAAGGCACGATCCGAACTTGTCGAACAAGCCGGTTCCGGACACCTCATCGTGAAGATCGCCAAGACCTTCCCGCTAGCGGACGTGGCACTCGCTCACACCGAGTTGCAGAGTTCGCACCCCGCGGGAAAGTTCATCCTCGTTCCGTGACCTTCAGCTCTGTCTTGCCTAGGCCTTAGGGGCGAGTGGAACCAACAGGGTGGTGCCGAACGCGACGAGCACCGATTCGCCTTCGCGTTCGGCATGTACCTCGGCAGTGACGAACACCTGCTTGCGCCCGGCCTTGACCGAGCGCGCCGTAGCGACAAATGCGGTTCCGACGCCCGGACTCACGAAATTGACCGCGCAGTTGGACGCCGCCACGACACCTACCTGGGTGAAAGCAGCAAATCCGCACGCGGTGTCGACGAGTCCCGCCACGAGCGCAGCGTGCAGGTGTCCCGAGTACTGGCCCAGATCCTCACGCCATTCGAGCCGTAGACAAACGCGACCCGGTTCGGCCTCCGTCACTTCGAATCCTGCCCAGCGGTTGAAGGCCGCCGAGGCGTTGACGGCGCGCAACTGATCGAGCATTTCATCGTTCTCCATGTAGACCAGTCTACATAGATTGTGGTGGATCGCTGGGGTGTTTAAGCTCCAACTCGTGGCGACTCCCCCGAAACACCGCGAAGCACTCGTACGAGCTGCGGCCGATCTGTTTCGCCGCCAGGGGTATGCGGCAACGGGCCTCAACGAGATCCTCAAGTCGAGCGGGGCGCCGAAAGGCTCGCTCTACCACTACTTTCCCGGCGGCAAAGAGCAGATCGGCGAAGAGGTCGTCCGCGTCGGCGGGCAGTTGGTCACCGACACCCTGACCGAACTCGCCGACAGCCAATCGGACGCCGGGTCGCTGCTGCGCGAGTACGCGCGGTTGCTCGCCGGATGGGTGCGCGATTCGGATTTCCACGAAGGCTCGCCGATCACGACGGTGTTGTTGGAACTTGCCCCCGATTCGGAGAGCGTGACAGCCGCCGGACAGGCGGTGTATCGACAGTGGACTTCGCTACTGCGCGACACACTGATCGCGTCCGGGGTCGCACGTGCGCGAGCGGAACGGCTTGCCGTTCTGGCAGTGTCCGCGCTCGAGGGCTCGCTGGTGCGGGCTCGCGTCGAACAATCCGGTCAGCCGCTTCTCGATTCCCTCGGCGAGGTCGCCGACGTGTTCGACGGAGCAATCGCCGCGGCGCACTCGCACTGAGCGAACGCGACCTGAGCGAACGGCACTCTCGGTCTCATGAAGGCGCCGAAAGGTACGTTCGCTCGGAATCGGAGGGTGGCTCAGTCGGCTTCCGGGCGCCATCCCGAGCACCACCGCGGGCCGCGCCGATCCCTGCGACGACGACGCACGCGATACCTGCCACGGCCAGAACACTCGGAACCTGTTGCAGCACAACCAGACCGATAAGCTGCGCGAAAGCAGGCTCGAGACTCATCAGCGTGCCGAACGCCGCCGTGGACAGCCTTCGCAACGAGACCATCTCCAGAACGAACGGCACGACGGGCAGCAAGATCGCGAGTCCGAGGCCCACGAGAATCAGATGCGGAGTCAGCCGCCCGATAGCCGAGTGGCCTACGGCAATTGTCGCGGCCAACCCGGCTACCGCCATCGACACCGCCAGCCCGTTGATACCGGCAACCTCGTCGCCGACGCGCTGGGTGAGCAGTATGTACATCGCCCAGCAGAGCGCCGCACCGAGTGCGTACGCCACACCGACCAGATCGACTGTCCCGGCCCACGGTTCGGTGAGAAGCACGACGCCCACGCCTGCCAGAACCGGCCACAGAACGCGGCCACGCCCCCGGAGCAAAGCAACCGTCAGCGGACCCAAGAATTCCAATGCGCTTGCTGTTCCCAGCGGAAGGCGCTCCACCGCTGCCATGAACAGGAGCGTCATGCCTGCGGTGACCACACCCAGAACCACGCAAGCCAGAAACGCCTTGCGAGTGAACGCCGAAGGGCGGGGCCTGACGATGATCAGAAGAATGATGCCTGCCCAGGCGAGTCGCAGCCACGCCGCTCCGTCTGCGCCGAGCTGATCGATCAGGCGCACCGACACGGCGAGCCCGAGCTGCACGCACAACATCGCCAAAACAGCCAGGCCCACTCCGGCCCGCGCTTTCGTATCCATAGCTGAATTGAACGGGAGGCCAACCGTTCGTGTCCACGCGATTTTGACCTACATTATGTTCACGATTAGTGAATGATCGAAGGATGGAAACCCGTCGACTCCATCTCCTCCTCGAACTCTCCCGCTTGGGTTCGATGCGTGCGGTCGCCGAAGCGCACAACCTCACGACGTCGACAGTGTCCCAACAACTCGCGGCCTTGACCGCGGAGACCGGTACCGCACTGATCGAGCCCGACGGTCGCCGGGTGCGGCTGACGCCGGCCGGTCAACGACTGGCCGATCATGCCGTCACCATCCTGGCAGCCGTCGATGCAGCTCGCCTGGACCTCGATCCGGACGCGGAACCGGTGGGGACCCTGCGAGTCGGCGGATTCGCAACTGCGATCAGAACCGCGATGCTCCCCGTCGCTCGAAGCCTGCAACGCAGTCACCCGCAGGTGGACGTGATGATCTACGAATACGAACCCGTCGAGGCTTTTGCACTCCTCGAACGCGACGATCTAGACCTCGCACTGACGTACGACTACAACCTTGCCCCCGCGTCGCCGAGCCCACTACTCGAAGCAATTCCGCTCTGGTCGACGCCATGGGGACTGTGTGTTCCCGACGACGCCAAAGCTCCCGACAAGTCCACAGAATCCGGAATCGATCTCCGCGCCTTCGCCGACACGTCATGGATAGTGAACTCACGCAACACGGCAGACGAGCGCGCTGTGCGAACCCTCGCGTCGCTGGCCGGGTTCACCCCTCGGATCACTCACCAGATCGACAGTCTCGACTTGGTCGAACTCTTGATCCTCAGTGGTTACGGCGTGGGGCTGATGCCGCTCGAACGCAAGACTCGCGAAGGCGTGCGCGTCGAACCACTCGTCGATCCGCCCGTCATCCTCACTGCCTATGCGGTGACGCGTCGCGGCCGATCGTCGTGGCCGCCGCT
>NZ_LVCT01000405.1:0-13851 GCF_001647205.1 Rhodococcus sp. EPR-134 | reverse complement strand
TCTTCCGCCCGTTCGCGGCACTGACGCAAGAAGGCTTCGTCCGCCGCCGGATCCTGCGCAACGGCACGTCCCGGG
Organism: Rhodococcus sp. EPR-134; assembly: GCF_001647205.1. Taxonomy (NCBI): domain Bacteria; kingdom Bacillati; phylum Actinomycetota; class Actinomycetes; order Mycobacteriales; family Nocardiaceae; genus Rhodococcus; species Rhodococcus sp. EPR-134. The sequence goes on along the minus strand of NZ_LVCT01000405.1, from coordinate 13,776 downwards.
CGCTCGTATTCGCCGTACCCGGTTGGGCCGACGTATCCGCGGGGCGCGTTCTGTCCGCGCCCGACCACCAGCCACAGAACCGATCCCAAAGTAGGAAGGAAGATGATGATCAGAATCCAGACGACCTTGGGTAGGTACTGGATGTAGGCGTCATCTCTCGTGATGGCGTCGACGATGCAGAAAATCCACAGCAACATCGTGATGAGGCCGAACAAGGCATAGGGCACGCTGGCGATTCCTCCCGAGAATAAAAAACCCTCGCCATGCTAACGAAAACAGACCAATTAGTACATTAGATTCTGGCGAATGTTGAACTCGAGCCATCCTCGGTACGCATCGACGTCCCATCCACTGACCCGACGCAATTGCTGATGAAGCTGAGGCGAGACGAAAGCGGCAAGTATGCCCGCGGCTTTCTCGAGCGAAATCTCAGGCCTCAACAAGCCATGCTCGGAGAGACCCTCGGCTATCGACATCGCATTGACGGCCGACTGATCCGACGACTCCTCGGATAGTCGACGCATGTCGGCATCCGCACCCGAGGATTCGACCGCGACCATCATCAGAGCGCCGGCACGTTCGAGCAGTCCGATGCCCTGAGCCACGATCTGGGAGACGATCCGGCGAACGTCATCGGGGTCCGAGGCCAGGTTCGGCGCGCCGAGTGGAACCTCTTCGGCATCGAGCGCCGCAGCGAGGGCCGCTTCGAAGATCTCGAGTTTCCCGCCGGGGAAGGCTGTGAACACCGTCCGATCGGCGACGCCGGCCGAGGCGGCAATCTGCTTGACGGTGGCTTTGACATACCCGTCTCGAATAAACAAGGCCGTCGCCGCATCACGAATGAGTTCACGCGTTCGCTGCGCGGAAGCTTCACGCACGCGGGAGTGGTACTGGCGTCTGCCCTCCATTGCGCACACTTTAGCCGCATTCGATGCAACGACCATGCATGGAAAGAATCGTGCAGCTCAGGAGCCTTTTCCGGGGTGATCTATCCAGCCGTCGCTACCGGGAAACACCAACGCCTCGTGGCCGTTGTCGTACCTGACCAGATAGGGAGGACCGCCGTCCTCGCCGTGCACCTCGAGAACCTCGGCAGTTACCTCCGCCTGCCCCACCACGCGCCCCTGGACGTGGAGACGGTCACCCACTTCGGCATGCATCACTCCTCCTCGCTGCCCGCTCGCGCAGGCGCAGACCAACCACTGACGTTGTTCCCGCCAAGCCGACTCGGAAACCCTGGGGCGAGTTGCCGTCGTGAGAAATCGCATATTCACCGAAGGTGACAGCGACGGGTGAACAGTGGTTCACTCATGGGTGAATTTCCGTTCACCATCGCCGCGTGAAGGACCGTCTCTTGGCATTGCACTCGTCTCCGACCACTCGCCGTTCAAGTCGGCTCATTACCGCAATTCTCTGTCTTTCCGGCACCGTGGTCGGGTTGCAACAAACGATGGTCATTCCGTTGTTGCCCGATTTCCCGAAGATCCTCGGCGTCAGCGCTGACGACGCCTCCTGGCTCGTCACCGTCACGCTCCTCACGAGTGCCGTCGCCACTCCGATCGTCTCCCGCCTGGCAGACATGTTCGGAAAACGACGCATGATGCTGATCTCGATGACGATGATCGTGGTCGGATCACTGGTCGCGGCGATCGGCGGCAACTTTGTCGCCCTGCTGATCGGACGTGGTCTCCAGGGCTTCGCGATCTCGATGATCCCCGTCGGAATCAGCATCATGCGCGACGAACTGCCCAAGGAGAAGGTGGCGTCGGCAACAGCGTTGATGAGTGCCACTCTCGGAATCGGCAGCGCACTCGGGCTCCCGCTGTCCGGGTTGATCTTCGAGCATCTGGGCTGGCCCGCCATCTTCTGGCTCTCGGCGATCGTGGGCGTCCTGCTGATCATCGCGGTAGCCGTCGTCGTCCCGGAATCGAGTGTTCGTACCCGCGGCAAATTCGACTTCCTGGGCGCGGTCATGCTCTCGACAGCACTCACGGCGATCCTCCTCGCCATCTCCAAGGGCGCCAGTTGGGGGTGGACGCGCGAACTGACATTGCTGATGTTCGTCATCGGAATCGTGACTCTCGCATTGTGGTTCCCTTACGAACTCCGCGTCACCCAGCCGATGGTCGATCTACGAACGTCGGCCAAGCGGCCTGTTCTGCTGACCAACGTCGCCTCGATCCTCGTCGGCTTCTCGATGTACGCGAACAACCTCTCCACCACCCAACAACTTCAGATGCCGAAGATCTCCGGCTACGGCTTCGAACTGGGCGTGATGGCGGCCGGACTGTGCATGATTCCGGCAGGCCTCGCGATGGTCTTCTTCGCGCCCGTCTCCGCGAACATCACGAAGCGATTCGGAGCCAAGATCACCCTGATCGTCGGCGGCACGGTGCTCGCGCTCGCCTACATCGCGCGAGTGTTCCTGACCGGTTCGATAGCACTGATCATCATCAGCGCGGCGGTGGTCAGCATCGGAACTGCAATCGCCTACTCCGCGATGCCGATGCTGATCATGCGATCGGTTCCGATCACCGAAACCGCGTCGGCGAACGGCCTCAATTCGCTGCTCCGCTCGGTCGGTACGTCGACCTCCAGCGCGGTGGTTGCCGCCATGCTCACGTCGATGGTCATCCCGTCCGGGCCGGGCGAGGGCCTTCCGTCGATCGACGCCTTCAAGAACATCTTCTGGCTGGCCGCCCTCGCCGCCGTGGCTGCTGCCGCTGCCGCTGCGTTCATTCCTCGCCGCGGCGCAAAACCGGAAGCGGCACTTCGCCCGGTGACCCCGGAAGGGTTCGAGCTTCCCGACGCCGCCGTGTCCGAAACGGAAATTGTGGTTGCCGGTCGTGTGGTCCGGGCCGACAGCCGACCGATCCGGCAGGCCGTTGTCACCGTGATGGACATGGAGGGGCGACCGATCGACTGGAGTCGCGCCGACAACGAGGGCAACTTCTCCCTCGCCCTACCCCGGCCCGGCCGGTACCTGGTGGTCACGAGCGCCGACGGTTGGTCCCCGAGATCACAGGTAATCAGCTTCGACAGCGCGCAATCGACGCACACCGTCGAACTCGGTGACCGCCTCACCATCTCCGGCAAGGTCGGAGTCGGCGGCCGAACGACCTCGGGAACCGTCGTCACGCTCACGAAACCGACCGGCGAATTCGTCGCATCCACGGTCACCGACGGAACCGGGCACTACGGAATCGCACTTCCCACATCCGGCCGGTACATCCTGACCGCGCTGACCGAGAGCGGACACGGCACATTGGCTCGTCAGATAGCGGTCATCGCGCAGTCCACCGTCGTCGATTTCGACGTACCCGTCGATGCCGAGCCGTTGACGACAGTATGAACGCCAGTACGAGCAACCGAACGCATGGCGATCGGGTATCGAGGCGGAGGCGAGCGACATGAGCAGCGGCGAAGCCAGCATCCTCACAGCAGCGAAAGCCTTGTTCGCGAAACGCGGTTACGCATCGACGACCATCAAGGACATCGCGGTCGCAGCCGGCTACTCCCCTGCCCTGGTCATGAAGATCTACGGCAGCAAAGCTCGGCTGTACTCGGCTGCGATCCCGTCCGCACCTCCGATGGACGAGGATCCGAATGCCGACGCCACCGGACACATCGGCTGTCAACTGGTCGAGAAACTTGTCGCTCGTAGAGAATCCGACGAAACCGATCCGTGGGCAATGCTCGCAGTACACGTTCACGAGGCGCCAGATCCGGACGCCGCTCGGGCCGAGATCAAGCAACGATACGTTCACGGGATCGCGCGCCGCATCGGCGACACGGAGCCCGGTTTGGTACGCAGCCAGATCGTCGTCTCACTGCTGCTCGGACTGGCCACCGGCATGCGGACACTCGAACTCCTCGGTGAGGATTCACTGTCGTCGGAGGATCTGATCCGGCGCTACGGAAGGCTGATTCAAATAGCCGTCGACGAAATCGAACCGGTATCCGAGCACGAATCGTTCATCAGTGACACGGTGCAGGAATGACTACTTACCGATACCTCGACGCCGACCGGAATCTCCTCGAAGAGAAAGATTTCGAAACCGAGCAGGACGCACAGGAATACCGACTCTCCGTCCTCGGTGCCGAACACATCGAGCCCACCGACGAATGACGCCTCCGCAAAGGAAGCCGAAGCAAGGCATTCTGTAGCGTCGAGACCATGCCTGTAGCTTGCTTGGGATCGATCACCCTCGATTGCAGTGATCCACAACGCCTTGCGGAATTCTGGCGAAATATGCTGGGCGGCGAAATCACGTACAACACTGAGAAGTTTGCGACCGTCAGCACAGGCGGTGGCCAGATCACCGCAATCCGCATCGACGAACACCGCCCGAGCACGTGGCCGATGGCTGCAATACCGAAGCAGATTCATCTGGATTTAGTGGTCGATGATCTGGACATCGCACAGGAGCAAGCTGTCAGCCTCGGTGCTCAAATCGGTAGCCGGCAGAACGCGCCGGAGCGTTGCCGGGTTCTACTCGATCCCGCTGGTCATCCGTTCTGTTTGTGTCTGGCGGGTCCGAATCTGTCGCCGTGGTCAATGCCTGGCGAATCTGCGTGAGTTCGTCGATCAGAGCTTGAACGCGCCGCTCGATTTCGTCACGGATCGGGCGAACTGCTTCAAGGCCCTGTCCGGCCGGGTCGTCGAGAACCCAGTCTCGGTAACTCTTGCCGGGGAAGATCGGGCACGTGTCGCCGCAGCCCATGGTGATGACGACATCCGAATCCTGGACGGCGTCGACAGTGAGGATCTTCGGAGACTGCGCTGAGATGTCGATACCGCGCTCTGCCATCGCCTCGACCGCTGCCGAATTGACGGTCTCGGCGGGTGCGGATCCGGCGGAACGGACCTCGATGGCGTCGCCTGCGAGATGGCTCAGGAATCCCGCGGCCATCTGAGATCGACCGGCATTGTGGACGCAGACGAACAACACCGATGGTTTGCTCATGACCTCGCTCTTTCTCGACTGAATGAAACCTCTTCGACTGCAAAGCGTTTGCGTAGTGCAAGGGAGACATAGACCAGCCCGACGAGCACCGGTACCTCGATCAGCGGGCCGACGACACCGGCAAGAGCTTGCCCCGAGGTGGCGCCGTAGGTGGCGATGGCTACCGCGATCGCGAGTTCGAAGTTGTTGCCCGCGGCGGTGAACGCCAGGGTCGTGGTGCGTTCATAGCCCAATCCGATTGCGGCGCCGAGGATGTAGCCTCCGCCCCACATGAGCGCGAAGTACGCGAGCAGGGGCAGCGCGATCCGGACGACATCCCAAGGCTGGGAGGTGATCTGTTCGCCCTGCATCGAGAAGAGCACGACGATGGTGAACAGCAGACCGTAGAGCGCCCAGGGGCTGATCTTGGGGATGAACTTGTTGTCGTACCAGTCGCGGCCTTTGGCGCGTTCGCCGAAGAAGCGGGACAGAAAACCTGCCAGCAGCGGGATACCGAGGAAGATCAGAACGGATTTGGCGATCTGCCAGGGCGAGGTGTCGATGGTGGTCTGTTCGAGGCCGAGCCACCCGGGCAGGACCGAGAGGTAGAACCAACCGAGCACGGCGAACATGATCACCTGGAACACCGAATTGATGGCGACCAGCACCGCGGCGGCTTCGCGGTCTCCGCAGGCCAGGTCGTTCCAGATGATCACCATCGCGATGCAGCGAGCGAGACCGACGATGATCAAACCGGTTCGGTATTCCGGCAGGTCAGGCAGAAACAGCCAGGCGAGGGCGAACATCAGCGCCGGGCCGAGAACCCAGTTCAGGAACAGGGAGCCGGCGAGGAGTTTCTTGTCCCCGGTGACTGTGTCGAGGCGGTCGTAGCGGACCTTCGCCAGGACCGGGTACATCATGATCAGCAGACCGAGGGCGATCGGTAGCGAGATGCCGTCGATCTGCACCTTGTCCAGGGCAGTGTTCACACCGGGGATCCAGCGTCCAACCAGCAGGCCGACGACCATGGCCACGCCGATCCAGACCGCCAGATAGCGGTCGAGGGTGGAGAGTTTTCCGACGACTTCGGGGTGTTCGGTGGTGGCAGCGGTGTTGCTCATGCGGTGACCTCTACGCACGCGTCCGCGACACTCACGCTCGTACCTTCAACCAGTAGAACGGCGGAAAGCTGTTGCAGCGCAGCCGGAATAACCCAGTAGTACACCCAGGTCCCGCGTCGTTCACAATCGAGTAACCCGGCCTGGCGCAACACCTTGAGGTGATGCGAGATAGTCGGCTGAGACAGATCGAACGAGTCGGAGATGTCGCAGACGCAGGCTTCACCACCCTCGTGACTTGCCACCAAGCTGAGCAAGCGGAGACGAACCGGATCGCCGAGGGCCTTGAACATCCGAGACAAGTCGCCGGCCCAATCCTCGGTCAACGGTTCACGAACGAGCGGGGTGCAGCAAGCCTCGGAGTCCGGCAGCTCTTGATTCGACATTCTTCGATATTGACAGATATCGAATCAACCCGCAATCGGGCATCCGGTCAGCCGGATCCCGGACTCATCCCTCGGCGATCGCCGTTCGACGCTCGAGCAGAACAGTGTCGCGCCACACGCCGTCGAGTTCGGCGATCTTCTCGCGAAGGCCGACCGTTCGAAACCCGGCCGAATGATGCAGCGAGATGGAGGCACGGTTCTCCGGGAACATCGACGTCTGCAGAGTCCAGAGTCCGTCGGCGTCGGCGGCCATGACTTGCTTGCGCAACAACGCCTTTCCGACGCCACGACCACGCATGCCGTCCGCAACGTACACGGAGTTCTCGGCAACCCCGCGGTAGCAGTCACGCTCGGAAACCGGACTCAACGCAGCCCATCCGACAACAACACCCCCGACAGTCGCCACCCATCGATGCTGCGGCAGCCACCGTTCGTGGAGATGCTCACGCGAGGGGACCTCAGCGGCAAAGGTGGCATTTCGGGTGTCGATACCCTCGCCGTAAATACGGCGAACCGCATCCCAGTCGTCGTCGATCATGGCCCGGACAGAGACATCGTCGCGCAGATCACTCGGGCAGCACGGACGCGGAGCAAGGACTCCCATCACCACATCCGCCGCCTGCGGCAAGGCAACGCAACACGTCGGACTCATCGCGACGACCGTGCTCGTCCCTTCCTTACGCATGGTCACAAAACCCACATCGGCGAGCTTGCGCAGGTGGTGCGACACCGTCGGTTGCCCGATCCCCAACGCCTCGGCGAGCGCTCCGACGGTAATACCACCGACCGCGCTCGCTACCCGGTGAAGCAATCGGACGCGCATCGGCTCGGCAAGGCAGGCGAACCACTGCGCGTAGGTATCGGCATCGCCCTGCGCGAGGACGGAAGAACGGATCTGATCCGGGTCCGAATCGCCGACTCGCACCGTCGGAGTCTGCAGCGAAGTCATCTCTCCACTATATCGACAGCTGTCGATGGTTGCCTACATTGATGATCGTCGATACAGTTCTCCGTAGATCGATAATCGTCGATGAAAGGCACGAAAATGAAGCCCCTACCCGTTGTCGTGATCGGGGCCGGCCCGATCGGCCTGGCAGCCGCAGCAGAACTGCGCGAGCGCGGACTCACACCCCTTGTATTCGAGCGCGGAACCACAGCCGGTGCTGCGATCTCCGAGTGGAATCACGTTCGACTGTTCTCCCGGTGGTCCGAACTCGTCTCCCCCGCCGCGCGGCGACTCCTCGACCAGAATGGATGGAGCTCACCCGACGGGCAGACCTATCCGACCGGCCGGCAATGGCGCGAGCTCTACCTCGAACCACTCGCCTCGGCCCTCGCCGACCTGGTCCAGTTCGACACCGAGGTGATCGGCGTCGCTCGACGCGGACGTGACCTGGTCGTCGACGCCGGACGCGACAGCGAACCCCTCTCGATTCACCTGCGGCGCCGGGACGGAACCGAGGATCGGATGTTCGCCCAGGCCATTGTGGATGCGTCCGGCACCTGGGGCACCCCGAACCCGCTCGGTGGTGAAGGTCTTCCTGCACTCGGCGAAGGCGCTGTGGGTACTGCGATCCGGTACCGGGTTCCTGATCTCGACGATCCGGCAGTGCGGGCACAGTTCGCCGGAACGCACACCGTCATCGCAGGTAGTGGCCACTCCGCGCTGACGGCGATCGTTGCGCTGTCAGGGTTGGCGGAGCAGGCTCCGAGCACCCGCATCACCTGGGCGGTCCGCCGAGGAAACATCGGCTCTGCATTCGGAGGCGGCGACGCTGACGAACTGCCCGCGCGCGGCGCCCTGGGCTTGCGTGCAAAGAAGGCCGTCGAGGATGGCCTGTTGAGAGTCGTCACCGGCTTCCGCACCGCAGAGGTGACAACTACCCCTTCGGGACAACTCATACTCGCCTCCGATGCGGGTGATCGCATCGAGAACGTGGACAACGTCATAACGCTGACCGGCTTCCGCCCCGATCTGTCCTGGCTCTCGGAAATTCGACTCGGCGTCGACCCGGTCTTACAAGCACCGGTCGAGCTTGCTCCGCTGATCGACCCGAACGTCCACTCGTGCGGCACCGTTTACCCGCATGGCGCGAAGGAGCTTCGCCATCCGGAGCCGGGGGTGTACTTGGCTGGAATGAAAAGCTACGGCCGAGCACCCACCTTCCTGGCGATGACCGGCTACGAGCAGGTTCGCAGCATCGCAGCCGAGCTCGCCGGCGATCACGAAGCAGCGGCCCGCGTCGAGTTGATCCTTCCGGAGACCGGAGTCTGCGGCGGCGCAGGCATTTTCGACGAACCTGACACAGCAGAAACCGACACAGGGAAAGCCGAGGGCGGATGCTGCAGCGCCCCCGCTCCGAAACTGATCACGCTGTCTGCACCGTCCGGCAACACCTGCGGATAGAAACAGTCCTTGACGACGGAACCAGCCCGCCGGGCTGCCACATCCGGCCGAACAAGGCATGCTGATCGTGTGCATACATTCGAGGTCTGGGCGCCCACACCGGAATCGGTCCGGGTCGAAGTCGACGGCATCACGCACGAGATGGACCGGACCGACGACGGGTGGTGGCGCGCCGAGGTCGACTGCGACAACCGCGCTCGCTACGGCTTTGTCGTCGACGGTGAAACACTCCCGGATCCGCGTTCACCACGCCAGCCCGAAGGCGTGCATCTCCGCTCCCAACTGCACCAACTCGACGAGGCGTCCTGGACCGACTCTCAGTGGACCGGACGACAACTCCCAGGATCATCGGTCTACGAACTGCACATCGGAACGTTCACCCCCGAAGGAACATTCGACGCCGCGATCGAACGTCTCGATCACCTGGTAGACCTCGGCGTCGGCTTCGTGGAAATCATGCCGGTCAACGGCTTCAACGGAACTCACAACTGGGGCTACGACGGTGTGCTCTGGTACACGGTCCACGAGAGCTACGGTGGCCCGGACGGATTGCAACGCTTGGTGAATGCGGCCCACGAACGCGGACTCGGCGTGATCCTTGACGTGGTCTACAACCACCTGGGCCCGTCGGGCAACTACCTCGAAAAGTTCGGCCCCTACATTGCCGATGGAGCGAACACCTGGGGCCGAACGATCAACATCGGCGGTCCGCAGTCGGGCGAGGTTCGCGAGTACATCATCGGGAATGCCCTGCGATGGATGCGCGATTTCCACATCGACGGTCTACGCCTCGACGCCGTCCACGCGTTGGTCGATCACACCGCAACGCACATCCTCGAGGAACTCGCCGTCCGAACGGAAACACTGTCGGCTCATCTGGGTCGACCGCTCACGTTGATCGCCGAAAGCGATCTCAACGACGCCACTCTGATCACGCCACGAGCGGCCGGCGGGTTCGGCTTGGACGCGCAGTGGGACGACGACATCCACCACACCATTCACACGGCCGTGTCCGGCGAACGCCAGGGTTATTACGCCGACTTCGGATCCTTGGAATCCCTTGCAAATACATTGCGGCGCGGTTTCTTCCACGCCGGAACGTATTCCTCGTTCCGTGGACGGGTTCACGGGCGGCCGATCGACATCACGCATCAGCCCGCCAGCGCCCTGCTCGCATACACGTGCACCCACGATCAGATCGGCAACCGCGCGATCGGGGACCGCCCGAGCGCCTATCTGACGCCAGGACAATTGGCGATCAAGGCGGCGCTGGTCCTGCTCTCGCCGTACACGCCGATGCTGTTCATGGGCGAGGAATGGGGAGCGACCACTCCGTTCCAGTTCTTCACCTCGCATCCGGAACCGGAACTCGGCGAGGCCACTGCCAAAGGCCGCAAAGCGGAGTTCGCGGCGCACGGCTGGAACAGTGACGACATTCCGGATCCGCAAGACCCACAGACATTTCTGCGATCGAAACTGGACTGGGACGAGCGAGACGACGAGACACGCGCTCGCGTCCTGGCCTGCTATCGCGATCTACTTGCCCTGCGCAGGAAGCGAATCGAGATCACCGACCCTTGGCTGGGGCACCTGCACGTCGACTACAACGAAGACGACCAGTGGATCACCCTGCGCCGCGGCGCATTACAGATCGTGTGCAATCTGGGAACGGACGCGGCCTCGGTCCCGGCCGGCGGAACCCCCATCCTCTGGTGGGATCCGCCGACACAGGACGAGACCGCGTCCGCAACAGTGGTGCCGGGGCACTCGTTCGTCGTACTCGAAAGCTGACTAACTCTCGAGATTCCGGTATTAACGCTTCGCGTTCTCTGGTGTACTCCGCAGCATCCGCAACACCAATGCGGCACTGACGAACAGAACCAAAGCTGTTGCACCGGCAGCAACGTGCATACCGTCGACAAACGCCGACTTCGCGGAATCGGCAAGCACCGAACCGAGTTCACCAGGTAGGTACGTTGCTTCCTGCAGGGCACCGCCGAGCGTGCCCTGTGCAGCGTGCGCCTGATCTGCTTCGAGCATCGAGGTGTCGATTCCCTTGCGGAAGATCGCCATCACCACGCTGCCCAGGATCGCCACGCCGAGCGCGATGCCGAGTTCGTACGCGGTCTCCGACACAGCGGACGCAGCGCCGGCGCGTTCGGGTTCCACCGAGCTGACCACGAGATCCGATGTCAACGTCAACGCGACACCGACACCAGCACCGGCCAGACCGAAGCCGATCACGAACATCAACGGGCCGCTGTCGACGCCGAGCGCGAGCAGCATCGCAGCACCGATACCGGCAACCGCGAGGCCCGCGCTGAGCACGTGAGACACCGACCACCGGCGAATCAACCAGGCCGCCGCAACCGCGGTGAATGCGCTGAGCAACATACCCGGGAGCATCAGCAGGCCGGCGTCGAGCGCCGAGTTACCCAGCACCAACTGCAGGTACTGCGAGCCGAAGAACAGGACACCTGCCAGCGCGAAGATCGAGAGCAGGTTGGTGATGACGGCGGTGGAGAACGACGCGTTGGCAAACAGCTTCAGATCCAACATCGGATCCTTCAGCATCCGCTGACGACGCACGAACACGTAACCCGCCGCGAGACCAACGAGGCCGATCACCAGCAACGTGATGCTGACGCCGTGCACCACGGATTCCTTGACCGCGTACACCAGCGGCAACATGGTCGCCATCGACAGACCAGCGCTGATGAGGTCGAATCGACCCGGATTGGGGTCCTTCGACTCCGGGATCAGGATCGGGCCGAGTACAACCAGCGCGATCATGACCGGAATGTTGATCAAGAAGACCGAACCCCACCAGAAGTGCTCGAGCAACCAACCACCGACCAAAGGGCCTGCCGCGGTACCGCCACCGGCCATCGCGCCCCAGACACCGATCGCCTCGGTGCGCTGACGCGGATTGACGAAGATCGTGCGGATCAGACCGAGGGTGGCCGGCATCAGCGTTGCACCGGAAATACCCTGCAGCACGCGGGCGGCAATGAGCATCTCGGGACTGACAGCGAGAGCGGCGATGATCGAGGCGAGACCGAAGCCGACTGCGCCGATCAGGAGCAGTTTTCGCCTACCGATCCGGTCGCCGAGCGTACCCATGGTGATGAGCAGACCGGCGAGCACGAACGAATAGACGTCGATGATCCACAGCAACTGCGTGCTGCTCGGCTCGAGGTCGGCGCTGATGAACGGAAGCGCAAGATCGAGCACCGTGCCGTCGACTGCGATGAGCAACACAGCAAAGGCAAGGACTATCAAGCCCGCCCAGTCACGCTTTGTCGCCCGAACCTCGTCGGGATTGATTGCAGACGTATCTGCCGACACTGACATTGCTCCCCTGCGACTTTCTCTGAGTTCTTTCGAAAAGACTTCACTGCACCGTCCAGCCGGTACAGTAGGTCTACGGTAACAGTGAACCGTCCGAGCGGTAAAGTTATTTCCGGGTAGGGTCACATCACATGGCTGCCGACACTCGCGATCGAATTCTCGACGCACTGGAGAAGCTGCTGCTGGTCAGCGGCGTTGCCCAAGTCACGCTCGAAGGCGTTGCTGCCGAAGCCGGGGTTTCCAAGGGCGGACTTCTCTATCACTTCCCCAGCAAGGAAGCACTGCTCGCGGCGATGGTCCGCAGACTCGGAGAACGCTCGGATCAGCAACTCGAAGACGCCGTAGCCGGCGGTACGACGGTCACCGAGTTCTATCTGCAGATCCCCGATGCGAACGAAAGCGAAGAACTCTCACTCTTCCGGTCGATCATCGCGGCACTGCGAACAGTCGACGGACAACACGACGAGATCCAGAAAGCCGTCACCCACGTGATGCGCAGCTGGGACAAAGGCCTTCAGACCGAGATCGCCGATCCCATACAAGCCGAGATCATCCGACTCGTCGGCGACGGTCTGTACCTGGCGGCCATGCTCGGGCTTCCCCAGCCGGATCCCGAATTGCATCGACAGGTGGTCGAGCGACTGCGGCCCTGACCGGGGGCGTCCCTTACGTCAGATAGCGGTACGCCGGGCTTCCCGGCTCGAGCCTCTCGGACTGCATCGGCGCGCGCTCCATCCGCTCGAGTAACGCCGCCAACCCGTCGGCGGAACCGAGTTCGATACCCACCAACGCGGCACCCGTCTCGCGATTGTTTCGCTTGACGTACTCGAACAGCGCGATGTCGTCGTCCGGCCCCAGCACGTCCGAAAGGAAGCGACGCAACGCTCCCGGTTCCTGCGGAAAGTCCACCAGGAAGTAGTGCTTGAGCCCGAGGTGAACGAGCGAACGCTCGAGAATTTCGCCGTAACGGGAGACGTCGTTGTTGCCACCGGAGATCAGGCACACGACGGTCGAACCCGGCTCGAACGTCAAATTCTGAAGTGCCGCAACGGAAAGCGCACCCGCAGGTTCGGCGATGATGCCCTCGCTCTGATACAGCTCGAGCATCGCCGTGCAGATAGCGCCCTCGTCGATCTGATTGACGACAAACGATCCCGAACCGGACCGCGTCTGAAGTTGACGAGCCACGAGCGGCAACGACGCGTGCGACACGACGGCGGCACCCAGACGTGAAACGACCTCGTAGGGAACATCGCCGATCCGCTTGACCGCTGCTCCGTCGACAAATGGATCGACGTCGGGAAGAGTCACCGGGCCCCCGGCAACAAGAGCGGCCGTCATGGACGCCGCGCCGGACGGCTCGATCCCGACGATCGACGTCTTCGGCGACCGCTCGTGCAGGTAGGTGGCGATGCCCGCAATGCAACCGCCACCGCCGACCGGCACGACGATCGTGTCGAGAGGGGCGTCCAATTGCGTGAGAATCTCCGCTGCAATGGTTCCTTGCCCCGCAGCGGTGCGCACGTCGTCGAACGGCGGAACCATGGTTGCGCCGGTTTCGGCTACGT
>NZ_LVCT01000404.1:0-2455 GCF_001647205.1 Rhodococcus sp. EPR-134 | reverse complement strand
TGCTTGGGGGTATTGGCCGGAACGTAGATCCGACCCTTGATCTGCATCGTTCGGCACGCGAAAGCAACACCCTGCGCATGGTTACCGGCACTGGCAGTCACCACGCCGGCACCGCGTTCGGCCTCGTTGAGCTGAGCGATCAGGTTGTACGCGCCACGAATCTTGTACGAACGAACGCCCTGGAGGTCCTCACGCTTGAGATACACGTGTGCCCCGGTCAACGCCGAAAGACGATCGCTGTACTGCAGGGGTGTCGCCGCAATGACATGCTGAATTCGCTCGATGGCCGCGTCGATCTCCTGCGCGTCGAGCGCGGGGACGGTGGACTTCGTTACTACGACATCGGGCGAGTTAGACACCCCGCCATTTTCGCACGTCGGAGATCAACCTTCCCACCACCCCGCCCCGCATGGTCTGGGAGGCAGGGTGGCGGTAGGTCAGCCGCGCGGATCCAACTGTGAGGGACGTGGCACGTTCCGCAGATTCGACTTGGCCATCTGTACTGCCTCGCCGACGCCGCCGTTCATCACCATCTTCGACATCGCCAAAGCGAAGCCCTTCATCTGACCACCGGTGATGGTGGGCGGCAACGACAATGCCAACGGATCGGTCACCAGATCCACCAAGGCTGGACCGTCATGATCGAGCGCGGCGCGTAGGCCCGCTTCGATGTCCGCGGGATTCTCGATTCGGCGCGAGAAGATACCGAGCGCAGCAGCAACCGCCGCGTAGTCGACCGCGGGCACGTCGACCCCGAAATCCGGAAGGCCGTCGACCAGCATCTCGAGCTTGACCATTCCGAGCGTCGAGTTGTTGAACACCACGATCTTGACCGGCAACTTGTACATCGCGACGGTGACCAACTCACCGAGCAGCATCGACAATCCACCGTCGCCCGACACCGAGATGACCTGACGCCCCGGACTCGACCATGCAGCACCCATCGCGTGTGGGAGCGCATTGGACATCGATCCGTGCAGCGCCGAGGAGATGAAGCGTCTCGATCCGTTCGGATTGAGATAGCGCGCCGTCCACACGTTGCACATCCCGGTGTCGGCGGTGAAGATTGCGTCGCCGGCTGCCAGATCGTCCAAGATCGAGGCCGCATACTCGGGGTGAATCGGCGTGCGCTGCTTGACCGGATCCGTGTATGCACCAACCACTTTGGTCATCAGAGTGTTGTGCTTGGCGAGCGTGTCCTCCAGGAACCCGCGGTCGGTCTTTCGATCGAGCTGCGGAATCAGTGCATTCAAGGTGCTCGCGACGTCGCCGTGCACAGCCAGGTCCAGGCTGGTTCGACGCCCCAACCGCTCGGCCGCGATGTCGATCTGAGCAGTGCGAACGTCGTCGGGCAAGAACTGATCGCAGGGAAAGTCCGTACCGATCAGGAGCAGGAGATCGGCGCCGTGGATACCGTCGTGCGCCGCACCGTAACCGAGCAATCCGGTCATCCCGACGTCGTATGGATTGTCGTACTGGATCCATTCCTTGCCACGCAGTGAATGCCCGATGGGAGCGCCGACGGTTTCGGCCAACGCCAGAACCTCCGCGCGCGCATCTCGCACCCCCGCGCCGGCAAAGATCGCAACCTTACGCGAGCCGTTGATCACATCTGCCAACGCCTTGACGTCACCGGCATCCGGAACGACTGTCGGCCTTCGGGTTTCGACGAGCGTCGGCGGGGTGCCTTCTGCCGGGCAGTCGGCGATGTCCCCGGGAAGCACGATCACCGAGACGCCGTTTCGAGCCACCGAATGCTGAATCGCCGACTGCACCACGCGTGGTGATTGCACTGGGGTGCTGACGAGTTCGGTGTAACTCGAACATTCGATGAAGATCCGCTCGGGATGCGTTTCCTGAAAGTAGCCCATTCCGATCTGGGCGCTGGGGATGTGCGAGGCGATCGCGAGGACCGGCGCGCCCGAACGATGAGCGTCGTACAGGCCGTTGATCAGGTGAAGGTTTCCGGGACCGCAGGATCCGGCACACACTGCGAGTTTTCCGGTGATCTGGGCATCCGCTGCGGCCGCAAAGGCGGCTGCTTCCTCATGCCGGACGTGTATCCAATCGATTCCGCCCTTCTCGGAACCACCGGTGCGACGAACCGCATCGACGATGGGATTGAGACTGTCACCGACAATGCCGTAGATCCGACTGACACCCGCGTCAACGAGCTGCTGAACCAATTGATCTGCAACGGTTTTCGGACTCATCAGACCTCCATGACACACTCACGGGAGTCGGGATCGCCGACCCCCGGGAGTGACGATTTACTTGTGATTGATGCAGCGCTTCTTGTGGAATGCGGGGTTACTTGGGTTCGAGCACGAACACCGGAATCTCACGATCGGTCTTCGTCTGATAATCGGCGTAGTCGGGGTACGCAGCGACAGCGCGCTCCCACCAGACCGCCTTCTCGTCGCCGGTGACTTCCCGAGCAACCAGGTCGAAGACC
>NZ_LVCT01000403.1:0-8431 GCF_001647205.1 Rhodococcus sp. EPR-134 | reverse complement strand
CGAACCGTCGTGCTCGACCCGCATCAGCGGCGTCTTCCTGACCTTGCCGGACTTTGCGCCGATGGTCGTGAGAACGACGACGGGCATGCCGTTCATGTCGTTTCCCTCGGTGCCACCGGAGTTCTCGATGCGTGCGACCTGATCGGCGGCCCACGACGCTGGACTGGGTTCGTACTCACCTGTGATTGGCATGTGTACCAGTGAACACCCACTCGAGCACCTTGGCCACCGAACCACGCCGACCAGGCCTGTCGCCCGCGCACTCCCCTGGTTGATCGATTAAGTGAGCTGCCGATCAATAAAGTTCGCTTGCCCGAACTCTCATCTCTGGCTACTCTGAAACCACAGCTTCGAACTGCCGTATCGGAAAGGGACGAGATGACCACCGCAGATATCTCCACTCGCGAATCACGCCCCTCCCCCGACTATTGCGTCGATCTGGCCGGAACTCGGTGGCCGCTGTACAAGATCGAAGCTCTCGTGGTCGGGTTCGTGCTGTTCGTCGTCGCCGGTGCCGTCACGCAGTCGATGCAGGTGGCCGTACTGACTGCCGCAACGGCCGCTGTAGTCACGTGGTGGGTACGGCGCGTGCACTACTCACGCACCACCTGATCACCGCACTCCCCCGAACTCCCGCGAACCGAACGAAGGGACCTTGCTGCATCAGCAGCAAGGTCCCTTCGTTCGGTTCAGGTCCGCTCGGCGGTCAGACCGTCAGGCAACTCGGTCCGAGCAATGCCTTCAGGTCGCCCATCAGTGCCGAGGACGGTTCGACCCGAAGGACGTCGTCGACCTTCCACAAGCTGATTTCGGTTCCGCCGATCAGTCGGACATGGACATCGGACGTCCCCGGATGCCTGGTCAACACCTGCTTGAGAGCACTGAGCTTGTCCTTGGTGCATTGCCGAAGCGGCAGCGAGACCGACAGCGGACGCGCAACCCCGATCGCCGAAATATCAGGTACCGCAAGGTCGTTGCCGATCAGTGACATCCGATCGTCTCGGATCGAAACGCGAGCCTTGACCAACACGATGGCATCCTCGGCGATGTCCATTCCGTACACGGCGTACGCCTGCGGGAAGAACAGCACCTCGATTCCACCCACGAGATCTTCGAGCTGCACGATGCACCAGGTCAGACCGTTCTTGTTGACCCGGCGGTCCACCGAGGCGATGATGCCGCCGAGAGTTACCTGGGCACCGTCCTGGACGCCGCCTTCCAAAATCGCGGCGATGGACGTGTCGGACTGCTGGCGAAGAATGTGCTCGACGCCGTTGAGCGGGTGACCGGAGACATACAGCCCCAGCATCTCTCGTTCGAGCGCCAGGCGATGCTTGGAATCCCACTCTTCGTCAGGAATCTTGACATCGAACACCGAGGTGATCGACTCGTCCGCCTCGGCACCGCCGAAGAGGTCGAACTGTCCGATCGCCTCCGCCTTCTTGGTGCTCATCACGGAATCGATGGCGTCGGCATGGACCAACATCAGGCCCTTGCGCGGATGACCCAACGAGTCGAAAGCACCGGCCTTGATGAGCGATTCGGTGACCTTCTTGTTGCAAGCCATCGCGTCGATCTTGCCGAGATAGTCGGAGAAATCTGTGAACTTCGACTTCTCGGTGCGCGCCTTGATGATCGAGGCGACGACGTTGGCGCCGACGTTGCGTACCGACCCCATACCGAAACGGATGTCGTCGCCGACGGTCGCGAAGTCGACGCGTGACTCGTTGACGTCCGGCGGGAGAACGGTGATGCCCAACTTGCGGCAGTCGGCGAGATAGATCGCGGACTTGTCCTTGTCGTCACCGACGGAGGTCAGCAGACCCGCCATGTACTCGGCCGGGTAGTTCGCCTTGAGGTACGCAGTCCAGTACGACACGAGTCCGTAGCCGGCGGAGTGCGACTTGTTGAACGCGTAGCCGGCGAAGGGAAGGACCGTGTCCCACAGCGCCTTGATGGCGGCTTCGCTGAAGTTGTTGTCCAACATGCCCTGCCGGAAGCCGGCGTAGGCCTTTTCCAGCTCGGACAGCTTCTTCTTACCCATCGCGCGACGCAGCAAGTCGGCCTGACCCAGGGTGTACCCGGCCACCTTCTGCGCCAGTTGCATGATCTGCTCCTGGTAGATGATCAGGCCGTAGGTCTCGGAGAGGATCTCCGCGAGCGGCTCCTCCAGTTCGGGGTGAATCGGCTTGACGTCTTCCAAGGCGTTCTTGCGCTTGGCGTAAGAGATGTGGGCGTCCACACCCATCGGTCCCGGTCGATACAGCGCCAAGGCGGCGACGATGTCGCCGAATCCGGTGGGCTGCATCAGTTTCAGCAACTCGCGCATACCGCCGCCGTCGAGCTGGAACACACCGAGAGTGTCACCGCGGGCGAGCAGTTCGTATGTTGCCGCATCGTCCATCGGCAAAGTGTCGAGGTCGAGGTCGATGCCGCGGTTGGCTTTGATGTTCTCGAGCGTGTCGCCGATGACCGTGAGGTTTCGCAGACCGAGGAAGTCCATCTTGAGCAGGCCGATGGCTTCACACGAAGGGTAGTCCCACCCGGTGATGATTGCGCCGTCCTGGGCGCGCTTCCAGACCGGGATTGCGTCGGTGAGCGGTTCGGACGACATGATGACCGCGCAGGCGTGCACACCGGCGTTACGGATCAGCCCCTCCAGACCCACCGCAGTCTTGTAGATCTTCGCGACGTCCGGGCTGGAGTCGATGAGTGCTCGAACCTCGACGGCCTCCTTGTACCGCTCGTGCTTCGGATCGGTGATACCGGAGACAGAGATGTCCTTGGCCATGATGGGCGGCGGGAGTGCCTTGGTGATCTGATCGGCGATGGCGAAGCCCGGCTTGCCGAACTGGACGCGAGCCGAGTCCTTGATGGCAGCCTTGGTCTTGATGGTGCCGAAGGTGATGACCTGGGCGACCTTGTCGTTGCCCCACTTGTCCGTCGCGTAGCGAACCATCTCGCCGCGACGGCGATCATCGAAGTCGATATCGATATCGGGCATGGACACACGCTCGGGGTTGAGGAATCGCTCGAACAGCAACCCGTACGGGATGGGGTCGATGTTGGTGATACCCATCGCGTAGGCCACCAACGAACCGGCAGCCGATCCACGGCCGGGCCCGACACGGATCCCGACGTCCTTGGCGTGGTTGATCAGGTCGCCGACCACGAGGAAGTAGGCCGGGAAGCCCATTTCGTTGATGACGCCGATCTCGTAGTCGGCGCGGGCGAGATACTCCTGCGGCGGTCCGCTCGGGAATCGGCGATCGAGTCCGCGCATCACCTCGGCGCGCAGGAAGGTCTGCTGCGTGTGTCCCTCCGGGACCGGGAAGATCGGCATGCGGTCGTGGAACGCCCACACGTCCTCGTACGACTGCACACGCTCGCCAATTGCAACGGTGTTGTCGCATGCCCCCGGTACCTCGTTGTCCCAGATGGCGCGCATCTCGGCAGCGGACTTGAGGTAGTAGCCGTCGCCGTCGAACTTGAAGCGAGTGGGGTCGGAGAGCGTCTTGCCGGTCTGAATGCAGAGCAGCGCCTCGTGATTCTCGGCGGCGTCCTTGGTGACGTAATGGCAGTCGTTGGTGGCAAGTGGCGGAATACCGAGTTGCTTGCCGATGTCGAGCAGACCCTCTCGCACACGGCGCTCGATCGAGAGACCGTGATCCATCAGTTCGAGGAAGAAGTTGTCCGGGCCCCAGATCTCCTGCCACTTCGCGGCAGCTTCGAGAGCCTCGCGATCGTGACCGAGACGAAGGCGGGTCTGGATCTCACCGGACGGGCAACCCGTGGTGGCGATGATGCCCTCGGCGTGCGCGGCGATGAGCTCCTCGTCCATCCGTGGCCATTTACCGAGCTGGCCCTCGATGGACGCGAGCGACGACAGCTTGAAGAGGTTGCGGAGTCCGGTCGCGTTCTCGGCCACCATCGTCATGTGGGTGTACGCACCGCTACCGGAGACGTCGTCGGACTTCTGGCTGCGATCGCCCCACAGAACTCGCTTGGTGTTGAAGCGAGACTCGGGTGCGATGTAGGCCTCGATGCCGATGATCGGCTTGATGCCGGCGCTCTTTGCCTCGTTGTAGAACTGGCTGGCGCCGTACATGTTTCCGTGGTCGGTCATGCCGACTGCGGTCATTTCGAGACGAGCGGCCTCCTCGAACATGGCGCCGACCTTGGCCGCACCGTCGAGCATCGAGTACTCGGTGTGATTGTGAAGATGTACGAACGAGTCAGCCACGTGCGCCTCTCTGAAGGTCTGGGAGCGAGATCGAGTGTATGCCGCGCTGCCGACACGACCGGCGACCGACGTAGCGGAGTCGCCGTGCGCCGCCTCCGGTCACGTGACCGGAACCTCGGGTTCGGCGCTCGACCTCACCGAACGCCGCGAACGTCGACTGGCGACGAAGGTGTCTGTCGTGAAGATCACCAGTGCAGCCCAGATCAGAACGAAGCCGATCCACCGTGACGCCGGCATGTCCTCGTGCATGACGGCCACACCCCACGCCATCTGGAGCGCCGGGGTGAGGTACTGCAGCATGCCCATCGTCGCCAACGGAACTCTCTGAGCGGCGACGCCGAACAGGAGCAGCGGCAGCGCGGTGACCGGGCCGGCGGCAAGCAGCAACAGGCTGTGCCCGGTACCGCTGCTGATGAATGCACCGGCCCCGGTCAGGCCGAGAAACACGAGGTAGCCGACCGCGAACGGTGCGGCAACGACTCCCTCGGCAGTCAAACTGGTTCGAGGATCGAGCGGAACCACCTTCTTGACCAACCCATAGGTGGCAAACGAGCCGGCGAGCAGCAAAGCGACGATCGGAGGTTTCCCGAAGTCGACCGTGATCACCACAACTGCCGTGGCAGCGAGAACGAGCGCGGCGATCTGGGCGGGACGCAGTCGTTCGCGGAAGATCACGACGCCGAGCAGAACGGTGACCAGCGGGTTGATGAAGTACCCGAGAGCCGCCTCCACGACGCGGCCTGACACCACGGCATAGATGTACGTCCCCCAGTTCACGGCGATCGCCGCTGACGCCGCGGTCACCAGCAGCCAGGTGCGTGCGCTGATTCCGCGAAGCGATCCGAGGCGGCCGGCAAAGGCCAACACGATCAGCATCAACAGAAGGGTCCACACCACCCGGTGCGCCAGGATCTCGACCGGATCGGCGAAGTCGAGTAGTCCGAAGAATGCCGGGAACGTTCCCCACAACAGGAACGCCGCCACACCGTAGAGGATCCCCGAGGACGAACCGGACCTAGCGCGTTCGTCCTTGTTCACAGAACCGGAGTTCACGGGACCGGGCCGTCGTCGGGGCCGGGAGCAACGACGTCCACGTACTCCGGCAGCAAGGGGCGGACGGCTGCCAGCCACGGCGAGGCGTCGGACGGCAACGCTTCCACTGCACGGACGTTCGAGTCATGTTCGATCGCTTCGAGTCCTTCGGGAGTAGCTCGCACCAGCACGCCCACCGCGCAGGCGCACCCGGCGGACAATCGCTTCGCCGACGCGAGCGCCACCTGTTGCTGACGATCGGTGTCGCCGCCGAGCGAGACCAGTCGCGTGGCTGCAACCCCGGGCGATCTGCGCACTGCTTCGTCGTTGTCGGGCACGGGCACCGACATGAGCGGCGTCTGGACGCGTTCGATCGGAACTCGGAACATGACCCTGGACACGCGAACGCCCGAGACCTCAGCGCCCGGCACCTGAACACTGCTGGTCGACGTGATGACCTCGCCGACGGTGAGTGCCTTCGTGAACGAGACCAACGCCCACGCCGGCCCGTCGACCGACGCAACAGAATCTCGCGCTCGGTCGAGGTAGTCCGGGACAGCTTCCCCGCTGTCCGGACCCAGAGTGTCCGTCCGGATCGGCGGGGTCGGCACGGGATTCGCGAACCCCACGCCCACCACCGCCGCCACACCGACCACCACCGCGACGACGGCCGGCGCGGGGGTAAGCCCGCGCGGTGTCATGAGGACCGGAGAACTTCGAGTGCGTGTTCGAGATCCTTCGGGTACTTGCTCTTGATCTCGACCCAGCGACCGTCCGCCGGATGTGCGAATCCAAGAGACACGGCGTGCAACCACTGGCGCTCGAGGCCGAGCCTTTCGGCAAGTCGAGGGTCCGCGCCGTAAGTCAGGTCGCCGCAGCACGGATGGCGCAACGCCGAAAAGTGGACACGGATCTGGTGTGTGCGACCGGTTTCGAGGTGCACGTCCAGCAGACTCGCTGCCTGGAACGCCTCGATGGTGTCGTAGTGCGTGACGCTGGGCTTGCCGTCGGCCGTGACCGTGAATCGCCAGTCGTTCCCGTGATGGCGTCCGATGGGCGCGTCGATCGTTCCGCTGCTCGGGTCGGGATGTCCCTGCACGAGAGCGTGGTAGCGCTTGTCGATGGTCCGCTGCTTGAAAGCGCGCTTGAGCAACGTGTACGCGCGCTCGGATGTGGCAACCACCATGACACCCGACGTTCCGACGTCCAGACGGTGGACGATGCCCTGACGCTCGTGGGCACCGGACGTCGAGATGCGGAAACCGGCCGCGGCAAGTCCGCCGATGACGGTCGGTCCCGTCCACCCGACGCTGGCGTGCGCGGCAACTCCGACGGGCTTGTCGACTGCCACGACGTCGTCGTCGGCGTAGAGGATCTCCATTCCCTCGACCGGTGTCGCTTCGATGGTCAGGGGCCGCGGCGGTTCGGGCAGGACTACCTCGAGCCACGACCCTGCGGTCAGACGATCGGACTTGCCGACGGCCACACCGTCGACGAGTACCGAGCCTTCTTCCGCGAGTGTCGCGACCACGGTGCGCGAGAGTCCGAGAAGGCGCGCGAGGCCGGCATCGACGCGCATGGCATCGAGACCGTCGGGCACTGGCATCGAACGGGATTCCCTCACTTGGTTTCTCCCTCGGCTGCAGCCTTCGATTCGGTGAGCTTCTTGTCGTCCGCCTTGTGATCACGCAGGCGTTCACCGTTGGGTTCGAAGCCGAACAGTGTCAGGACGACGAGCAGAATCGCGCCACAGACGATCGCGGAATCCGCGATGTTGAACACCGGCCACCAGCCGACGGAGACGAAATCCACCACATGTCCGCGCATGATTCCGGGAGAGCGGAAGAATCGGTCGACGAGGTTACCCAGCGCGCCGCCGAGAACGAGGCCGAGACCGAGCGCCCACCACGGTGATCGGAGCGTGCGACCGATCTTGATCACACCGATGACCACACCGATTGCGACGAGAGTGAGGATCCACGTCATCGACGTCGCCATCGAGAACGCTGCCCCCGGATTGCGCACCATCGTGAATGTGACCACGTCACCGATGATTTCGATCGGCTGCCCCGGTTTGACCGCGGCGACTGCCCACACCTTCGTGAGAATGTCCGAGAGCAGGATGACAGCGGCGATGGCAATGAGCATGGTCAGCCGGCGGGGCTTTTCGACCGGCGCAACCGCCAGGTCACCGTCTTCCGATTTCACGGCTTCCGATTTCACGGCTTCCGGTTTCACGGTTTCGGGCTCGTCGGCCTTCGAGATTTCGGTAATCGGCTGATCCTCCGCGTTGACATCTCGGTCTGGGTGGTCTGTACTCACGCAACCATCATCCCTCATGTTCACCGCACCGGGTCACGCACTCTGCAACTGCGGCTAGCCTGGAGCGCGTGCCACTGCTGTCCACGACCGGCCGACGCGTTCCGTTCGCCCTCGCTGCCCTCGCTCTCACCACCGTTCTCACCGCTTGCGGCGACTCGGATCAACCTCCGAACACCCCGACCTCCTCGCCGAGTGAGGTGACTGTTCCGGTGACCGCCGCGACGGTCGAAGTTCTCGAGGCGGGAAGCGAGCCGCGCGAGGTTTTGCGTACGAACTTGCCTGTCGGCACCACGCAGACGGCGACGCTCGTCACCCAGGCCGTCGTGAGTCAGCAGATCGATCAACAACCGGCGCAGGATTTCTCTTCGCCGGAGATCACGATCCCGCTCTCGGCAAACGTGACCGCTGACGATCCCACCGCAGTCGTTGACCTCACGCTGTCGTCGATGACCTCGCCCGATGCAACGCTGCAGGCTGCGCTGAGCGGGGCCGACGGGTCTGCAGCCGGATTGTCGGTCACGGATTCGGGCGCCATCACCGCCCTACGGTTGAAGCCCTCCGCCAACTCGGCCAATGCTGCCCGCGCTGCAATCGAACAAGCGCTGGGCCAAGCGGTCTACCGGACCGTCGCACTCCCCGACGCTCCGGTCGGTGTCGGCGCACGTTGGGTGGTTCGGCAGCAAGTCAGCAGCGAAATCCTGCTCGATCAGACAACCACCGTCACGCTCACCGCGCGCGAGGGCAATCGGCTTTCGCTCGCGGTGGACGTATCGCAGACCCCGCAGAGCCCGGTCTGGAACCTGGCCGGTGACGCCGGAACGCTGAACATCGATC
>NZ_LVCT01000402.1:0-2610 GCF_001647205.1 Rhodococcus sp. EPR-134 | reverse complement strand
GCAGAAGAAGGTTGCGTCGGCGCTGGTCCGATACCGCGTTCTCGCCTGGATCACCGGCCTCTGGCTGCTGTTCCTGACCGGTGAGATGGTCTACAAGTACCTGATTCTCGACAATTCGGCGGACGCACCCTCGTGGTTGTTCTACATCGGCCAGATCCACGGCCTGTTCTACATGCTCTACCTCGTGTTCACGATCGACTTGGCGATCAAGGCTCGGTGGAAGCCCGGTACGACGGTTGCCACCGCGCTCGCCGGCACGATCCCGTTCCTGTCGTTCGTGTTCGAGCACAAGCGAACTGCCCAGGTGAAGCAGGCTTACCAGCTCTGAGAGTTTCAAAAAGTGGAGCCCTGAACGCAGACGCGTTCAGGGCTCCACTTTTCGGATTCGGTTCAGCCGGCCAGTGCCGCCAGCGCGGGAACGAGCTGTACGAGCGCGCGCCCTCGATGTGACGCCGCATCCTTCTCGGCCGGGGTGAGTTCTGCGGCCGAGCGGGTGTCGCCGTCCGGACGGAAGATGGGGTCGTATCCGAAGCCGCCGTCGCCGGCTGGTTCGCGGCCGATCACCCCGCGCCATTCGCCGCGCACGACGGTCTCGTCGCCGCCGGGGATCACCAGTGCACAGGCGGAGACGAACGCCGCGCCTCGACGCTCGTCTGGCACGTCTCCCAGCTGAGCCAGGACCAGAGCCGTGTTGGCGCCGTCGTTTCCGTGAGTGCCCGACCATCGCGCGGACAGCACGCCGGGCATACCGTTGAGTGCGTCGATCTCGACACCGGAATCGTCTGCGATGCAGGGCATTCCGGTTGCAGCTGCTCCGTCACGCGCTTTGGCGAGCGCATTCTCCTCGAACGTCGCTCCGGTCTCGGGGGCTTCGGGGAACGGCGGGACCTCGTCGAGCCCGACCAGTTCGATTCCGCTCACTCCGGCGGCGTCGAGCACCCGGTGAAGTTCCTTCAGTTTCTTGGCATTTCGGCTGGCAACCAGTACTCGTACGCTCACAGCTCAGGCACCGAACTTCTTCTTGGGTTCCGGATTCTTCGGTTCGGGTAGCACCCCGGGATACGGCTCGGCCAACGCTTGACGCTGGATCTCGAAAAGTTGCTCACAACCAGCCAGAGCGGAGTCGAGCAGCTTGTCCAGCGTCGAGCGTGGGAAGGTGGCGCCCTCACCGGTTCCCTGGATTTCCACCAGCGTGCCGGTATCGGTGGCCACGACATTCATGTCGACCTCGGCGCGCGAATCCTCTTCGTACGGAAGATCGAGGCGCACTCGTCCGTCCACGACGCCGACGCTGACGGCCGCTATGCCACACGAGATGGGCTGCGGGTCGGAGAGCAGGTCGGCTGCGCGCAGGTACGTCACGGCGTCGACCAGGGCTACGTATGCCCCCGTCACTGCCGCGGTGCGGGTGCCGCCGTCGGCTTGGAGGACATCACAGTCGAGGGCGATGGTGTTCTCACCGATTGCCGCGAGATCGATGCACGCTCGAAGTGATCGGCCGATGAGTCGACTGATCTCCTGCGTGCGGCCGCCGACCTTGCCCTTGACCGATTCGCGGCCACTGCGTGTGTGCGTGGCGGCGGGAAGCATCGCGTATTCGGCTGTCAGCCAACCCAAGCCGGAGCCCTTGCGCCAGCGGGGTACACCCTCTTCGACGCTGGCCGTGCACATGACGCGAGTGTTCCCGAACTCGACCAGAACGGATCCGGCCGGGTGACTGGTGAACCCGCGGGTGATCTTGACCGTGCGGAGCTCGTCGTCCGCCCTACCGTCTTCTCGTGTAGTCACCTTCGTGAGCCTAGCGGTCGCCCGGTGAGCGCTGCACCGAATGTGAGGGGAATCAGATGTCGTAGACACTTCCGGCGGAGACGGCATGGACCGGTCCGGAGAATTCGGATTTCGCTTCGGCGATCACGTCTTCACGCGATGTCCACGGCGGGATGTGCGTTAGGAGAAGTTCCTTGACGCCGGCGAGCGCAGCCACACGGCCGGCTTCCTTACCGGAGAGGTGAACTCCCTCGGGGCGATCCGGACTGTCGGTCCACGACGCTTCGGAGAGCAACACGTCTGCACCACGCGCGAGTTCGACGACGTTGTCGCACATTCCGGTGTCGCCTGTATAGACGAGGACGCGGCCGTCGGCGCCGGTGATCCGGAAACCGTAAGCCTCGGGTGGATGATTCATCCGGCGGGCGACGACGCTCAGTTCACCGAACGTCACCGGCTCGTTCTCGGCCCAGAGCCGGACGTCGATGGTGTCGGAGATGTCGTCCATCTCGCCGGCGCACTCGGCGGAGGACACTCCGATGCGGCACGCGGTGTCGGTGGGGCCGTAAACCAGAGCCCTACCGACCGGCGGGTTGGGGTGATAGCGACGCCAGACGAGCAGGCCGGGCATGTCGAGACAGTGGTCCGCATGAAGGTGCGAAAGCAGGATCGTCACCTCGCCCGGATCGGCGTATCGCTGCAACGCCCCAAGAACTCCCGGGCCGAAGTCGATCACGAGCGGCGGAGTTCCCGGTGCCGTGAGCAGGTATCCCGAAGCCGGTGAATCCGGACCCGTGACGCTGCCGGAACACCCCAGGACGGTCATGCGCATACCGGTCATGC